>DATLUO010000107.1 GCA_035533075.1 Pirellulales bacterium
TCACCCGACTTAGAACCTCCAAACGACGCCGCTCCTTGCCGCTCATCCGAATTGTCTCCATGAACACCTCCTTTGAAGAGGTGATTGTGGGGACATTTCTACCTGCGCCTTAAGGGGACATTTCTATCTGCGCATTACACCCCCGCCGGGAAAATTCCTGGAACGCATACCCCGCTGTCCCGCTTATTTGTTTCATCGCACCCGCAAGGTTATTCTCGACCGTGCCTTCTTTTTTCGTTGACAGCACCACGCAAGCCTCATAGACTGGTGGCGTTGCATGTTCCGCCAACCCTACAATCGCCCCATTTTATCTGGTCGGTTTTTTTTAGAAAGAGCACAGCGAGACCGCCATGCATTCTTCAGCCGAGATCGCAACCTGCCGAGGCCCCGCTTCGGATACCGGCGACCGCGATGCGCGAGGGGCGGCATCGCTTGATCGACCCGGGGGCGACCGGCCCCCGTCGCCAGAGGGGCTGCGCGTCGACTGCTTCGCAACACCGGCGTTCGCCCAATGGTTGAGCGCGGCCGGCGGTTCGGTGGCGGCGACGACCTACCAGGCCGGTAAAGTCGTTCTGGCGGGCTGGAACGGCTTCCAAGTGACACTGCTCATGCGGCACTTCGACAAGCCCATGGGGCTGGCCGTCAACGGCGCCGGCTTGGCCTTGGCTTGCCGGCATGAGGTCTGGCATTTCGCCAACGCGCCGCTCTTGGCGCACGATTATGTCGAACATCAACCGGGCCGCTACGACGCCCTCTACCTGCCGCGGACGGCATGGTTCACGGGAGATCTCAACCTGCACGACATCGCCTTCGGACACGATGGGCTGTGGCTGGTGAATACCCGCTTTTCGTGCCTCTCGACCCTCAGCCCGCAGTTCAATTTCCTGCCCGCTTGGCAGCCATCGTTCATCTCGCAACTCGCTCCCGAGGACCGCTGCCACCTCAACGGCCTGGGAATGGACGCCGGCCGGCCGAAGTATGTGACCGCCTTGGGCGCCACCGATGAGGCCGGCGGCTGGCGAGCGAACAAGGCGGCGGGTGGAGTCCTGATCGACGTCGAATCGGGCGAGATCGCGGTGGCCAGCTTGTCGATGCCCCATTCCCCGCGCCTCCACGACGGAAAATGGTGGCTCTTGAACTCGGGGGCCGGCGAATTGTGGACCGTCGATCCCCAGCGTGGCGACCACGCCGTGGTCTGCGCCCTGCCTGGCTACTTGCGCGGCCTTTGCTTCGTCGGACCCTACGCCTTGGTGGGAATGAGCCAGGTGCGCGAACGGCACATTTTCGGCAACTTGCCCGTGCAGCAGCGGCACGACAAGCTGCTCTGCGGGATTGCCGTCATCGACCTGCGGACCGGCGTTCTCGCCGGAATGTTGGAGTTCACCTCCGGCTGTCGCGAACTGTACGACGTGCAATTCTTGCCGGGCGTGCGGCAGCCCATGATTCTCAACGTGCAAAACGATGCCGTGCGGCAAGCGGTCACGGCACCCGAGTTTTCTTATTGGTTACGTCCCAGCTCAGAGGTCCATTGAAATGTTCAGCATTTGGAAACGTTCGATTCATCGTCACAGTTTGCGTCGCGTTGCAAGGGACGGCAACCCGCGCCAAAGGCGACTCGCGGCGACTCGTTGGTTTGAACCACTCGAGGACCGCTCGCTTTTGAGCGCGGTGCCCGCGGGCGCCGAGTTCCAGGTCAACACCTACACGACGGGCAATCAATATATACCGAGGGTGGCGATGGACCCCGCCGGTGATTCCGTCGTCACCTGGGTCAGTTTCGGCCAGGATGGCAGCGGCTACGGGGTCTACGCGCAGCGCTACAACGCCGCGGGCACGGCGGAGGGAAGCGAGTTCCGCGTCAACACCTATACGGCGGCCAATCAGGTGTTTCCCTCGGTGGCGATGGATGCCGCGGGCGACTTCGTAATTGCCTGGGCCAGCTATAACCAGGACGGCAGCGGCTACGGAATCTATGCCCAGCGGTATAACGCCGCCGGCGTGGCTCAAGGGGGCGAGTTCCACGTCAGCACCACCACGGCGGGCGACCAGTCGTTCCCCACCGTTGCAATGGATGCCGCGGGCGACTTCGTGGTCGCGTGGGACAGCAACCAGGGCGGCAGCACCTACGGGATCTATGCCCAGCGGTACAACGCGGCCGGCGCGGCCCAAGGGAGCCAATTCCAGGTCGACACCTACAACGCGGCTAACACGACGTTTCCCACGATCGGCATGGACACGGCGGGCGACTTCGTGATCGCCTGGAGCGCCGACGGCGAGGACGGCAGCGGCTACGGGATTTATGCCCAGCGCTACAACGCCGCCGGCACCGCCCAGGGGAGCGAATTCCGGGTCAATACGTACACCAAGGGCGACCAGATTTATCCGACGGTAGGCATGGATGGTGCCGGCGACTTCGTCGTCGGGTGGGAGAGCGATGGCCAGGACGGCAGCGGCTACGGGATTTATGCCCAGCGCTATAACCCCGCCGGCGCGGCCCAGGGGAGCGAATTCCAGGTCAATACGTACACCACGGGTGATCAGCAACAGCCGTCGCTGGCGATAGACGCCCACGGCGACTTCCTGATTTCCTGGGAGAGCCCACATGACGGCAGCGGCAACGGCATCGACGCCCAGCAGTTCACCGCCGCCGGGGCTCGCGTGGGAGGCGAATTTCAGGTCAATACCCATACCGCCGGCGACCAGAAACAGCCCTCCGTCGCGCTGGATGCGAACGGCGATGCGCTGATCGCATGGGAAAGCGACAGCGCGCAGGATGGCAGCGGCTACGGCATTTTCGCTCAGCGGTACACTTCCCAGCCCACGGCCAACGTGTCGATTACCAAAGCCGGCCAGGCCAGCGGCACCGTCGGAACCAACTTGACCTATACCATCACCGTCAGCAACGCCGCCGGCGGCGCCGCAGCGGCGGGCGTCATCGTCACGGACACCTTGCCCGCCGGCGTGACGTTTGTCTCGGCAACCGATCCCAACGGCGCGATTACCCACAGCGGCAGCACCGTCACCGACACGCTCTCGGGCGACCTCGCCGCGGGCTCGACCGACACCCTGACGTTGGTCGCCACACCGGGCGCGTCGACGGCCGGCACGACGGTCACGAACAGTGCCAAGGTGACCACGACCACGACGAACGTGTTGGGCGCTCCAACCACGGCCACGGCAAGCACTGCGATTGCAGCGACCCCAACGCTGACGATCGTCAAGTCAGCCCCAGCCACGGGGACGGTCGGCGCCGCGTTGACCTACACGGTTACGGTTACCAACACCGGCGGCGCCGCGGCCACCGGAGCAACCGTGACGGACGTCTTGCCCGCCGGATTCACCAACATTACGGCCACGGATCTCGCCGGGACGGTGGTGGTCACCGGCAACACGGTGACCGATAGCTTGGGCTCGTTGGCGGCGACCACCGGCGTCGAAACGCTGACGATCACGGCCACGCCGGGCGCCAGCCTTCGCGGCCAGGCGGTGACGAACACGGCCACGTTGACCTTTGACGCCACCACCCAGACGTCGAGCGCCACGACGACCATCGGAGGTGTCGCTCCGCCGACGGGCGTCGGCTATTTGGCCGGCGTGTCCGGCGACGGAACGATCCAAACGTTCGTGCAAAACGTCTATCGCGAGTTGTTGGGCCGCGAACCCGACTCCTCCGGCGAGGCCTTCTGGCTCTCTTACCTCAGCGCCCACGACAACGCCGCGGGGCGACAGCAGGTGATTCAGGCCTTCATGAACTCGCCCGAGTATGCGGTCCACTACATCACGACCGCATTCAACGTCATTCTGCACCGCGCGCCGGATGCCGGCGGTTTGGCATTCTGGACCGACAAGATGGGTCAGCCGGGCACGCCGGGGCAGAACACCGGCAGCGCCGATGAAAAATACATCATCGCCGCCCTGTACGGTTCGGACGAGTTCTACCTCGACTCGGGCAGCACGCCCCAAGGCTGGATCAACGCCCTGTATGAGGACCTCTTGGGACGCGCCGCCGACGGCGGCGGCCTGACGTTCTGGTCGAACGAGCTCAAGACCCGCGGATCCGGCGACCGCGACGGCATCGTACGCGACCTGTTGACCACGCCCGAAGTGGCACACGACCTGCTCGACAGCTTCTATCCGGCGGCGGGCGGCACCGCCAGCACGCCCTTGGCCACACCGGGCACGACGGCCGGCACGGGAATGACCGAGCTGGCGCTGCTCACCGGCGGCGGATGGGAAAACCTCTATCTGGAGGGAGCGTATGGTAGCTCGCCACAGGGCAACGACGGCTTCTTCAATTCGCTGGTGGCTGGCGGAAACTGGGACGACATCCAGTTGCTGATGCTCGAAACCCCGCAGTTCTACAGCAATCCGAACCGGCCGGTGACGAGCTAGTTGCTGGTGCTCTGTCAGCCTTGGTTTGTCAACGTGCGGAACGAAGCCGTGCGGCAAGCGGTCACGGCACCCGAGTTTTCTTATTGGTTGCGTCCCAGCTCAGAGGTCCATTGAAATGTTTCGTAATTGGAAGCGTTCGATTCATCGTCGTAGTTTGCGTCGCGTTGCAAGGGACGGCAACCCGCGCCAAAGGCGACTCGCGGCGACGCTCTCGTTTGAACCCCTCGAGGACCGCTCGCTTTTAAGCGTGGTGCCCGCGGGCGCCGAGTTTCAGGTCAACACCTATACCGCGGGCAATCAATACATACCAAGGGTGGCGATGGACCCCGCCGGCGATTCCGTGGTCACTTGGGCCAGTTTCGGCCAGGATGGCAGCGGCTACGGGGTCTACGCGCAACGGTACAACGCCGCGGGCACCGCGGAGGGAAGCGAGTTCCGCGTCAACACCCATACGGCGGCCAACCAAACGTTTCCCTCGGTGGCGATGGATGCGGCGGGCGACTTCGTGATTGCCTGGGCCAGCTATAACCAGGACGGCAGCGGCTACGGAATCTATGCCCAGCGGTACAACGCCGCCGGCGCGGCTCAAGGAGGCGAGTTCCACGTCAGCACCACCACCGCCGGCGACCAGTCGTTCCCCACCGTTGCAATGGATGCAGCCGGCGACTTCGTGGTCGCGTGGGACAGCGACCAGGGCGGCAGCACCTACGGGATCTATGCCCAGCGTTACAACGCGGCCGGCGCGGCCGAAGGGAGCCAATTCCAGGTCAACACCTACAACGCGGGTAACACGACGTTTCCCACGATCGGCATGGACGCGGCGGGCGACTTCGTGATCGCCTGGAACGCCGACGGCGAGGACGGCAGCGGCTACGGGATTTATGCCCAACGCTACAACGCCGCCGGCACGGCCCAGGGGAGCGAATTCCGGGTCAATACGTACACCAAGGGCGACCAGATCTATCCGACGGTAGGCATGGACAGTGCCGGCGACTTCGTGGTCGGGTGGGAGAGCGGCGGGCAGGACGGCAGCGGCTATGGGATTTATGCCCAACGCTACAACGCCGCCGGCGCGGCCCAAGGGAGCGAATTCCAGGTCAATACGTACACCGCCGGTGATCAACAACAGCCGTCGCTGGCGATCGACGCCCACGGCGACTTCCTGATTGCCTGGGAAAGCCCGCAGGACGGCAGCCCCGGCAGCGTCTATGCCCAGCAGTACTCCGCCGCCGGCGCTCCTGTGGGAGGCGAATTCAAGGTCAATACTTATGCCGCGGGCGCCCAGAAACAGCCCACTGTGGCGCTGGATGCGAACGGCGACGCGGTGATCGCATGGGAAAGCGACGGCGCGCAGGATGGCAGCGGCTACGGTATTTACGCTCAGCGGTACACCTCGCAGCCCACGGCCGTGCCCGACACATTCGTGCTCAGCCAGAGCGCGACGAGCAACGGCTCGGGGCCGACGAGTGTCTTGGCCAACGATGTACCGATCAACAATCAGCCGCTGACTGCGACGCTGGTCACGGGCACAGCCCACGGCCAGTTCACGCTGAATTCCGATGGCTCGTTCAGCTACACGCCGAACTCCACGTTCCAGGGCAGCGATAGCTTCGCGTATCAGGTGAGCGAGGGCACCCGAGTCGGCAACAAGGTCGCCGACACGCTCCTCTCATACAATGCCAGCCTGGTCGACAAGCTCTACCACCAAGTGCTTCATCGCTCGGCGGAAGACGCGGGCTTGACTTATTGGACCTCCCTGCTCAATGCCGGAGACAGCCTGGATGTCGTGGCTGAGGGCATCTTCAACAGTCCCGAACGGCTCGATCCATTGATCACGCAGTACTACGAGCAGTACTTGCTGCGCGGGCCCGATCCGGGCGGGCTGAGCTTCTGGGTCGCCGACTGGCAGGCCACCGGGGATCCCGCGAATGTCCAAGTGGGCATTCTCGATTCCCAGGAATTCTTCAATGACGCGGGAGACACCAACGACGGCTTCGTCACGTTACTCTACCAGCGGGTCCTGGGACGTGCGCCCGATGCCGCCGGATTGGGCTACTGGACTGGGCTTCTCGACTCCGGGATGCTGACGCGGTCCCAGGTCGCCGCCGGCTTCGAGTCGAGCGCAGAGCAGCACGCCCTGGTGGTCGACTTCCTGTTCGGCGAGTATTTCCTGGACGTGACACCCCCGGACCCGACGCCCTACATTGACGAGTTGAACGCCGGGGTAACGCAGACGCAGGTGGAACTGAACATCATCAACTCGCCGGCTTACGCCAACAACCCGCCCGAGCCGGCGGCGGGGACGGTCGGCCTCGCGCTGTATGAGCATGTTAACTATTGAACTCGCCAAACCGGGGCCTCTGCCGGCGGGCCTCGCCAGCGAGTTGCAGTGCTTGGCAAAGAAGGATCGCGATAGGGCCGCTGATTTCGCGGAGGACCAACGGCGAGGCCGGATTGGATTGTTGCTCCGCCAGGCAGGTGGCGGTCGTGTTCTTGGCCAACGTCGGGGTGGTCGCCTGCGGATCGCCGCAGTTGCCGCCGCCACCCACGGTCGGCGGCGGCGGGGAGTGGAGCTGCCGCCGGCCAGGTGACGCGACGGGACCAGAACTCTCACGAGTTCTGCTACGCGGTTGGTCACCCGTCAGAGACGACGGCCAGTTGGTCGCGGACGACGGGGCGGACGATGGCCCACAGGCCGAGCGGATCGACAAGCTCGCGCTCGTTGAAGGCGATTCATCGCTGCGCACGGATGGGGCCTGTCGGCGCGTTGACGAAGTACGAGAAATCGGAGGGACTCGCGGCCGCGGAGGACGAGGATGCGCTTGCGACGACATCGGCGGCACCGTGGTCGAAGGCAGTTGGCCTTCTGGCGGAGGTAACAAGAATCTGTGGCCGCAAGCGCAGATCACGGCCTTGCCGACGCGCCGTTTTTCGCGTCTGTAACTGCATCCGCACTTGGGGCACTCAAATTGATCCGACACTAATGAAGTTTATCCCCTTTTCCCGGTCCTCAAACAAACGGATTTACGATGGTCAATCCGTCGTAGTCGGTTCCCGAATCCATGTCCTCCGAAAAAAGCGTGGTCACCCCGGCTTCCTTGCAGGCGGCCAATAACATGCTGTCCCAATGGGAGAGACTGAAACGCGCGTGCAAATCAAAGCCAGCCTCGAACATCTTGGCCGTCGGAATCTTAAGCGGGAGCAGCGCGAAAGCGTCGCGAAAGTGCGCCTCCACGTCGGCGCTCGTGATCCGGCCCGCCGACTCCCACTTGCGCAAGCCGTTCAACAGCTCTCCGGCCACCTGCCACAGCAGCACCGTCTCCACCGGCGGCTGAACCAGCCGGGCGATCAGCCCTTGGGCTTTCTGTCTGTTTGGCCGGCTCGCTGTCGTCCAGCCCGTAGATGAAAACGTTGGTATCAACGGCGTTCATCCAATTCGTCTCGAGTGAAGCGTTTCCCCCCGCCATGAATCGGGCGCTCGCGAAGTCGAGCCTTGAGCGATTCCCACGCAGCGGCTGCTCCTTCTTGCGACCACGGTTCAATCGGCTCAACCGTCAATTTCACGCGCGTCTGATCCGCCAGCGGCAGCGGTTGATCCGGCTTAAGCATGCCGTTGACAAACGTTGCGGTAACCTGCGTTGTCATGTTTTCTTCCCTTTCGGCGGAGCCTTCGCACACGTACGAGACTCACTCAGTTCAAGCATCGGCATCTCGAGGCACCTCTGAATCCGCCTCGAACGGTGCTTCCATCTTACGCCGTCAGCCGACGACCTGCGAGACCGCGCGGCATTGCCACGGTTCGGTCTTCCATGCCTTTGAGGATACCGCGGCAGCACAGGGGCCAAAAAACCGGCCTTCGCCTGTTGGGTCGGGTTCGCTAGACTTCGGCAATGGAAAGGAAGCGGAGCCGACTTGCCGCGGTCATCTTGACGGCCGTTGCCACCCTGCTGATCGGCTACCCGCTCAGCATTGCGCCGGTGGCATTTCTTGCTCAGGCTCTTCCTGACCCAATGCACAGATGGGTGGTCGAGTGGTGGAACTGCGGCACCCGCCTAGCGGGCTGGATATCGATGCGGATACCAGCCTTGGGGCCGTAAGCCGGCTTCCACTTGGAGGTAAAAAAGGGGTCGGGAGTCGTAAAGACGTTTTGCCGTTCCAACTCCCGGCCCCTTCCAGCCTGACAGGTCGTCAGGCTGGAAAAGTCTGACCTACAGAGCGGGGCGTTTTCGCGCCGCACTATTTTTCCGTTGGCAGAAAATGGCGGACGAAGTCGTGGAAGTGGTCGATCAGGCGTCGAAGGCAGTCGCGCATGCGGTCGGTATGCTGATTGGCGCCGCCGCAGGCGGCGGTCAGGGCGTCCAAGCGCAGCAGGAGCTTATCGAGCTCGCGCGCGAAGCCGTTGGCTTCACTTTGAATTCGTCGCCGCGCTGACCGTGCGCCGTCCTTCTCGCCCGAATCCGCCGCCTCGGGATTTCCGCCGCCTTCCAGTTCGGCGGCCTGCCGCAAGGTGCGGGCGCGGCCCTGGCGCGCGGCTTCGAGCGCTCGGCGTTGATCCTCTTTGGGACGATTGGCGACGGCGGCCGCGTCGCTGACCGCCACGTCTCCCGCTTCGACGGCGGCGATCACCTGCTCGTCGGCCGATTTCAGCACGCGCGAGGCGGTGAACACCGAGCGCTCGGAAACGTTGAGCAGTTCGGCGGCTTTGGCGGCGGCGCGCCCCGGCTGCTGCAAATTTGCAGCAGCCGTGATTTCCCGAGATTTTTCGACGGCAACCCCTTCGGCAGCGGGGGTTTTTCGCTGGTGGCCAAACTGCCCCGCGCGCTCGCGCGCGGCCGCTTCCTCTTCGAACATCGCTTTGGCACGCGCGGCGATGACGGCCCGCTGGCCCTCGTTCAGGTGCCGGCGGTGCAGATTGCGCGAAAGGACGAATGCCAGCGGCGAGCCGACGCCGTCCCATTCGACGAAGCGCGGCTCGACCTTCGTGATCTCGCACGCGCGGAGGCGGTTGCGGCCGTCGAGCACGAGTCCCTGACAGATGACAATCGGTTCGCGCAGGCCGTGTTCGCTGATATCTTCGACGAGCAGGCCGAACTCCGGGCCCCTCATGAGCGGAAACAGCTCCGCCGCCGGATGCACGCCGAGGGCCCGGGCGGGCTCGCCCGGCGCCATCACGATGGGTTTCGAAACATCGGCGGGTGACGAGACGTTGGTTGCAGGGTTCATACAGGTCTCCTTGAGTTAGGGGTGGGGAGTAATGAGGCCAGCCGCGCGCGCAAAGGCGCGGATGGGACACTCGTGTTCAAGAACTCGACCGCGAGAGATTTGGTCTAGGCGTCACTCGACGGCGTGACGCGACCGGCAGGCGCCTGCCTGACGTGGTGGAAAACAACGTTCATTTGACCCGCTGCGGGCTTTCACCGCGAGAGCGGGCAATCGCGGCCGCGCTGTTCGCACCGGCCGACGATAAGTGTACATAAATGCGTTATCGTTGTCAAGTCTTTGCTAGCACAAAATGTTGGGGGTGAGTTACACGCGGCTACAAGATGTTGTGGTCGGAAGAAAAAAGCGATAAGAGAAAGGAAAGCGGCCCTTGAATTGCCGCTTTGCGGCGAGGAAGGTATGCTCGCCATTGGTCAGCTCAGGGCCAGGCGGCCAGGTCGCGACACCCAGCCAAGTGGCAACGCGACGCGAAACCCGCCCGTTAGACGCCCGAGCTAAGCGATTTCCTTGAACTGGATGTCGTGCAGCCGGCCGTAGAGCGAGCAGCGGCGCAAGAGTTCGTCGTGCGAGCCGACGTCGAGAATTCGCCCGGCTTCCATGACCACGATCCGGTCGGCCAGGGCCAGCGTTCCCATGCGGTGCGTGACGATCACCGTCGTGCGATTGCGGATGAACTGTTCCAGCACCTGCTGGATCACCTGCTCGCTTTCCAGATCGACCTGGCTGGTCGCCTCGTCGAGAATCAACACCGGCGGGTCGCGCAAGATGGCACGGGCCAGGGCGATTCGCTGCCGCTGCCCGCCGGAAAGGACATTGCCGCGCTGCCCGACGATGGTTTGATAGCCGTGCTCCAGTTTCTCTTCGATGAAACGATGGGCGTGCGCGCGTTGGGCCGCCCGCAGCACGTCGTCGCGCGTGGCCCAGGGACTGCCGTAGCGGATGTTGGCCAGCACCGTGTCGTCGAAGAGCAGCGTTTCTTGCGTCACCAGGCCGATCTGGCCGCGCAAGTCGCGCAGACGCACGTCGCGCAAATCGACGCCGTCGAGCAAGACCGCGCCGGAGATCGGGTCGAAGAACCGCGGAATCAGGTTGGCCAGCGTACTCTTGCCGCAGCCGTTTGGCCCAACCACGGCGATCGTCTCGCCGAACGCGATCCGCAGCTCGATGTTGTCGAGCACCCGCTGCGTCGGCTGATAGTGAAACGTGACCTGGTCGAACACCAGGTCGCGATGGTGGCGGGCCAGCGGCGTCGGGTGTTTCGCGTCGACGATCCGCGGCTCGCGGTCGAGCAACTGATAAATGCGGTCGCTCGCCGCCGACGCACGCTGAATGCGGCTGAACACCTCCGACAGCTTTCGGGCAGGATCGCTGACGCCCGCCAGCAGGCCGTAGAACAGCAGCAGGGCCTCGAAGCTGGGCGGCTGCCGTCCCATGGGGATGCCGAACAGGTTGTTCTTCTGCTTCAGCACGAGGTAGGCGCCGGCCAGCAAGGCCACGCAGACCGTGGTCATGCCCATCACCTCGGTGACGGGCCGCGTGAGCGAATCGTAGCGGGCGATGCGCATGGCCTTTTTGAGGTACTTTTTGCTGACCTGGTGGAACCGCCAGCGCTCGCTGCGTTCCATCGTGAAGGCCTTGACGACCTTGACTCCTTGGAACGTCTCTTCCAGGATGTTGTAAATCTGCGACATCTCTTCCATCGCTTTGCGGTTGGCCCGTTTCAGCGTCTTGGCCAGCCAGCGGATGAGCAAGGCCGAAAGCGGCGCGACGACCAGCGACAGCAGCAGCAACTGCCAGCAGACGCAGGCCGCGCCGACCAGGCAGGTGATCATTTTCAGCGGCTCGCGGATGAGCTTGCCGAAAAAGTCGTTCAGGCCGCTCGAAAGGCTCTCCATATCGAAGGTGAAGCGGCTCATCAGCTCGCTGGTGCCTTCGCTGGTGAAGGTGGCGAGGTCCATGCGGAGCGTGCGGCGATAGAACTCCTTGCGCAGGTTGAACACCACCCTTTGGGCCAGCCGCGCCACCAGGATCTGCTGCGCGACGAAGAACAGGCTCTTGACGATTGTGCCCGCCAGCAGTGCCCCGACCACGAGCATCAACGTCAGGAAGGGATCTTGTGGGAAGAGGGGCTGGAGGAGGTGTTGGTTGACCCACCGATATCGGGCGGCGTCGTGGTCTTCCAGCTCTGCCTGGCGCAGCAGACGTTGCCGCGTTTTTTCGAGGCCGTCACGCTGGTCGGCGGCCGTCGCCGGGATCTCGGCGGCGAGTTTGGCGGCTTCCGCTCGGAGTTCGGACGCCTTTTTTTCGGACTGGACGACCGACTCGTCCGCCCACTGTTGCAGCGACCGGCCTTTGGTGGTCACTTCGACCAGCGGATAGACGGTGCTGATATTGCCGCCCCAAAGCACGGCCACGACGAAGGCACACGCGACTGACGCGGCGAGCGTCAGCGGATAACGTAGCGCCAGGCGCAGTGCCCTGCCGAAGTTGTTCATCCCTGCAAATCCAGTGGCGCGCATCGAGCGGACGGAAACGGCCGGCAAGCTACCAGAATCGCGGCTTTCGGCCAAGGTCAGCGGACGGCACCGCATGGTAGAATGGGAAACGGGGCTGGATGGTCGCTTTAAGGGAGAAACGAGCTATGGCCACGATCACGCTTCAAGAGGCCCAAGCAAAGCTGTCGGACTTGGTCCATCGACTCACGCCGGGTGAAGAGGTGACAATCACCGAAAATGACCGTCCCGTAGCGAAACTGGTCAGCGAGTTACCCCCGCCGAAGCCCGGCCTGCGCCCCCCGCCTGGCCTCGGCAAGGGTTACATCACGATCCTTGCGGACAATGACGACCATCTGAAGGATTTCGCGGAGTACATGCCACGTCTCTGGTGATGCCTGTGGGTTGGCCGCGAACATCGAGGACGACGTTATTCTTCGATGGTGCCAAAGCCGGTTCGAGGACCCGGAATCTGCAGCAGGTCGTAAATCCGGGGATCGGCCAGCGTGTCGGCCACCAGCGTGGCGCCGCTGAAATCGTGCAAGTGGCTGTGCCCGCCGGGCACGGCCACCACGACCGCCCCGGCGGCGACCGCCGCCCGGCAGCCATTCTGGCTGTCTTCGAACACGACCATCTCGCCCGGCGGCACGCCGAAACAGGCGGCCGCCTTGAGGTAGATTTCGGGGTGGGGCTTGCCTTCCGCGACATCTTCGGCCGTGAGGACGAACTGAAAGCGCGGTTCGAGGTCGAAGCGTCCCAAAACGTCGGCGGTGAACGGCCGGCCGCTGGAGGTGGCGACCGCCTTGGGGATTTCCGATTGTTCCAAGGCTGCCAGCAATTCAGGCACGCCCCGCATCAAGGCCAGCCGCTGGTCGAGAATGGCGGGGAAAATCCGGGCGCTCTCCGCGGCCAGGGTTTCGACGGTGTCGCTTAGGCCGTGGTAGTCGATCATCATTTGCAGGGCCACCCGGCCGGGTCGCCCCATCATGGCGTGCAGCAATTCCGGCCCGAATTCGTGCCCTCGCCGCCGCAGCAGCTCGCCGCCGACATCCTGGTAAAGGTCCTCGGTGTTGAAAAGTAGGCCGTCCATGTCGAAAACGGCGGCAGTCGGTGGCGACGGGGAAACGTCATTTTGCGAAGAATCAGGGCCAATCACGCGGGTGTATGCTCTTTGGAATGATTTGTGCAATTCGATTCAAGCGGCGGTAGGTGCCCGGCCGACGTGAAATGCTAGCGCCGGCCGTGCCGAGGGCGAAAAATTCCTTTACCTCTTGACCGCCACTGGTTAAAATGTTAACGCCAAGTGTAGCCAAATGGCGATCGCAATTCGTCTTGGCGTAGAAGTCAACTCTTTCACGAAAGGTAGAATCGATGGTCGCAGGCGACCTCGGTGGTAACTCCCAAAGCGAAGACCCTTTACCGTCTCGGACAGACGAACCTCCGTCTTCGGTAAACTCAATTCCGACAAACCCCTCTTCTCATCTTGAATCGCTCGCCGATTCGGCCGGAAACAGAGCCACCGGCCGCCAGTCTTCCCTCTCAACTTTAGATGAGGGAATTTCGGGCGAACCATCCGCAGGCCGGGTTCTTCTCTGGAACCGGCTTCCCAGGAGTATCTGGCTGATGAGTCCGCTGGCCTTGGCACACGCCGTGGCGTCGATCGTCAGCATTTAGTTCCTCACGCGTTTCAGCCTCGCCGCACAAGCGAGGACGCTTATGCTACGGTTGCCGCCGAACGCAGCAGGCCGACGAATGCCTTCATGAAGGGCGTGCTGTCGTGCCAGGTGCGAGCGGTCACGAGATTGCCGTCGACTACGCACGGCTGGTCCACGTAGGCGGCGTCGCCCTGTTGGGCGTCGAGAGCACATTTGGCCACGGTCGTCACCTTGCGGCCGCGAATGACGCCCGCGGCCGTCAGGATTTCGATCCCGTGACACACGGATGCGACCGGCTTGCCGGTCTCGAAGAAGTGCCGCGTAATTCGCAGCAGATCCTGGTCGTAGCGCAGATATTCGGGTGCCCGGCCGCCGGAAATGAACAGCCCGGCGAACCGTTCCGGCTGAACGTCGCGGAAGGCCGCCGTGGCACGCAGATGGTAGCCGGGGCCTTCGCGCGTAATGTCCCAACGGTCGTCGCCGGGCGGGATCTCGTGCGTGACAAGGTGATAGAGGCGGGCTTCGGGACCGCAAACGACCACCTCGAAGCCGTCTTCGGGCAAGCGAAAGAAGGGATAGAGCGTGTCCATCACCTCGCTGGCGTCGCCGATCGGCATTAAAACTTGGGGCATGGCGGGCAGTTGGCTTCTCAGAGCAGCTTCTTGGGGAAGAAGGCCACCAGCGCGAACGTGGCCAGCGGCCCTAACAGCAACGACAGCAGGAACCAGTTGAGTCCGCTACGGTTCTTGCCTTGAGCCAGCCCGGCATTGATCAGGGCCAGGCTGCCCCAGCCAACGAAATAGGGTCCGGCATCGTGCATCCGGCTATCATACCGAAAACTGTCGCCAAACGGGAGGTATCAGTATTGCCAGTACGTAAAGCCGGGGCGATCGAAGTGCGGGTACATCGAAAAACCATACAGGCCGGGCGTGAAGCCGCCGTCCCAATAGCCGTAGTAATAGTTCTGGTGAGGCCCGCGGTAGCCGTTGCTTTGATACGAGCTGAGTCCCTGGCCCGTCATGCCGCGCCCTTCATAATCCATCGGATCGTCAGGCCCGGAGTGGTTGGTCCACGGTCCGTGCGCGGCTGTGCTCGGCGCTCGCTGGCGCTCTAGCTCGTAGTTGGCTCGATGCCGGTGGTAATGGGCATTACCGGCGTCATAGGAGCTCCAGTAACCGGGCGGCAGTTGGGCCCAAGCGGCGGCGGGCACCAGAGCGGCGGCAAAAACGGCAAATCGCAGCAGGACGCGCATGACATGACACTCCAAACGGTTCCGGTTCTGGACTCTCCATCAAGCCTAGCACGTAGCGGACCGGAAAGGCCCTCAACGCAGGCGGTTAAATGAGCTATGCTGGATTTTCGGGCCTCGAATCCCTTCATCCCAGGGCTGTCTGAGCGTCGATGTTGAATGCCTTGATCCTGTTCCTGCTCGCCGCCGGGCAGTTCGAGCTGATGGTGATGCTCGTCAACCGGCTGCACGCCTACCGCATCCGCGGACCTGCGCTGCGCTGGGTCCGCGACCTACACGAGCTGTTGATCCTCCTTCTGCCGGTCTTCATGGCTTGGGTCGTGGGCTGGCACGGCACGCGGCTGCTGGCGGGCGGAAGCTGGCTGGCGTTGCCGATCGGTTGGTTCGTTTACTTGGCGATTTGTGGGATGGGCACGCTCGGCATGTTCTACTCGGCGGTGCGATATGCCCTGCGGTCGTTGCCCGCGGCGCAACTCTCGAATCACACCCACGTGGTAAACGTCGCCGAGCAACTTGGCTACCGGCCGCTCGGCGACGGCCCTTACGCCTCGCTCACGCGCCTGCCGGGAAATCAGCTTTTTCAGGTCGAAGTGTCGGAAAAGGTGTATCGCCTGCCGCGGCTGCCGAGCGAGTGGGACGGACTTTCCATCTTGCACCTCACCGACTTCCACTACATTGGCACGCTCGATCGACCGTTTTTCGAGCGCCTGATCGAGCTTGGCCAGGCGACGCGCCCAGACCTGATCGTGTTCACCGGCGACCTGTTGGACGATATGCGGCTGCTCGATTGGCTCGAACCGACCTTGGGCCGGCTGGAGGCGCCCCTGGGCCGCTACTTTATTCTGGGCAATCACGACTGGTATTTGCAGCCCGACCGCATTCGTGAAGCGATGACGAGCTTAGGTTGGCACGACCTGGCAGGCCGCACCGCCGTGGTCGCGGGCGATAAGTCTCCCTTGGTGCTGGGCGGCAGTGAGGTGCCGTGGATGGGCCGGCATCCCGACTTTTCGGCTTCGCCGCACGATGCCTTTCGCATTCTCCTGAGCCACACCCCCGACAATTTGCCGTGGGCCAGGCGTCAGGGGATCGATCTGATGCTCTCCGGTCATAACCACGGCGGCCAGGTTGTGCTGCCGATCGTGGGACCGATCTACTCGCCGAGCAAGCACGGCTGCCGCTATGCCTCCGGCGTCTTCGACGCTCCACCAACCTTGCTCTACGTCTCGCGCGGCATCTCCGGTCGCCACCCCGTTCGTTGGCGATGCCGGCCGGAGTTGACCAAGCTGGTGCTGATGTCATCGTAAACTGCCCATCTTTTCGACAGTCGTTGCACAGATTCCAGGCAATCGCACCCCTCGCTCGCTCACCTCTTTTCGCCGTAACCTACTTGCGTTTTTCGCTTTGTGTTATACGATGCCTTCTTGGCAGAGTGGTCGGCACCCGACTTGCTTTGAAGGGCCGGCTTATTCTCGCGGCTGCCTTTGGCCGGCAAGCGCTCGCGAGATGGCTCCGGAACGCCACGGAGTGCGTTCCCTACAGGGGCACGGAGTGCGTTCCCTACAGGGGCTCGATTGGGGCTGTTCGTCGTTCCTTCTGGTCTTTGGTCGATTTTTAAGCGAGGAAATTGTGAAACCCAAAGAGGTATTGGCTCTCTGCCGAGAAAAAGACGTTAAGGCGGTCGATCTGCGATTCATGGACTTTCCGGGCATCTGGCAGCACTTCACCATCCCGGTCAACAAGCTGGAAGAGGACATCTTCGAAGACGGCCTCGGCTTCGACGGCTCCAGCATCCGTGGCTGGCAGGCCATCAACGAGAGCGACATGATTCTCGTGCCGCAGCCGGAGACGGCGGTGATCGATCCGTTCACCACCCTCCCCACGATCAGCATGATCTGCAACATTCAGGATCCGATCACGCGGGAGGATTACACCCGCGATCCGCGAAATGTTGCCCGCAAGGCGGTCAACTATCTGAAGAGCACCGGCATTGCCGACACCTGCTTCATCGGCCCCGAAGCCGAGTTCTTCGTCTTCGACGACATCCGCTTCGACGCCAAAGCCCAGGAGTCGTACTACCACATCGACAGCATCGAGGGCGAGTGGAACCGCGGCCGGGTGGAAAGCCCGAACTTGGGCTACAAGCTGCGTCACAAGGAAGGCTACTTCCCGGTGCCGCCGGCCGACCAGTTGATGGACATCCGCAACGAGATGATGCAGACCATGATCGAGTGCGGCATGGACGTCGAGGCCCAGCACCACGAGGTGGCAACGGCCGGGCAGTGCGAGATCGACCTGCGCTTCCAGGATCTCGTCAAGATGGCCGACTACATGTGCATGTATAAGTACATCATCAAGAACGTCGCCAAGAAGTACAACAAGACGGTGACGTTCATGCCCAAGCCGCTTTACGGCGACAACGGCTCCGGCATGCACACGCACATCTCGCTCTGGAAGCAGGGCGAGCCGCTCTTCGCCGGCAGCGGCTACGCCGGCCTGAGCGAAATGGCCCTCTACGCCATCGGCGGGCTGCTGCGGCATGCTCCTTCGATTCTGGCTTTCTCGAACCCCACGACCAACAGTTACAAGCGGTTGGTGCCGGGCTACGAAGCGCCGGTGAACCTGGCTTACTCGCAACGGAACCGTTCGGCCTCGTGCCGCATTCCGATGTACAGCCCCAGCCCCAAGGCCAAACGCGTCGAGTTCCGCTGCCCCGATCCGAGCTGCAATCCCTATCTCTCGTTCTCGGCCATGCTGATGGCCGTGATCGACGGGATTCAGAACAAGATCAATCCGGGCGAGCCGCTCGACAAGGACATTTACGACCTCTCGCCCGAAGAACTGGCCGAGGTGCCCAAGACGCCGGGCAGTCTCGACGAAGCGCTCGATTCGTTGGAGCGCAACCACGCCTTCATGTTGCGGGGCGACGTGTTCACCGAGGACGTGATTGGGACCTGGATCAAGTACAAGCGTGAGAAGGAAGTCGACGCCATGCGGCTGCGACCGCACCCCTACGAGTTCTGCCTGTACTACGATATCTAATATCGCCGGCACGACGTGCCTGCTCGATGGTTCAAGCCTCGACACCGGGCTGGTGGTTCCCGCCGCCAGCCCGGTTTGTTGCGCGGCATGCGTTGCCGCCGTCAGACGGAGGACGGGCTTCGACGTTTCCTGCCAATCGCATTGTCTGATTGTCGGTAGGCGGTTCGCGGCATAGAATACTATGGTTCCTTCAGGTCGGTTTAGGCGCGGACGGAAACCATGCCAGCTCAATTAAGCAATGTTCTTGAAGCGGAGGAGGCTTTGGCCGCACGGGTGGCTGGCTGTGACTCGGTCATCGACGAGATCGTGCCGACCACAGCCAGGGCATACTGGGATTTAAGAAGCGACGAGCAACGGCGTCCCGTGCTCACGCTTGCATTGAGCGATCCGTTCGGCTACGCGGCGGCGGATTTCGCCCCTGACGAGCTCGCGCCGACCGATCATCTGCGCCGACGCGTTGATAGCTTGGTCGGCGAGCTCGTGCAATCGTCGCGGCGTGAGCGGATTGAAATCCGCGATGCGTTTGTAACGGCCCAACAGATCGAGGATTTTCGGCAGCGTCTGAGTGCTGTTCCCGATATTGCGGCCAAGCGACCAAAACTCTACAACCGCATCCAGATGTCGCCGAGCGATTCCAACCGCATGCTAGTCGCAGATTTCGCGGTCGAGGTCGATGCGGATGTGGCGGAGCAGGTGAAGCAGGTTATTCGTGACAGCGGCTTCAACCTACGGGGCGCACCGTTGCTGGGGCGCCATGGTATCCGCGACCGCGTGCGTGAACTAGTCGAGTCTCACATGCATGACGGCCAGCCGGCGCCGCGGTACGCGATCTGCTTTGACACGCACGACGCGGCCGACGTGCATCTTCTTGAAATCTCGGACGAAGCTCCGGAAGGTCCCGGGCCGGATCTGGAGGGGATCGGATTGTCTGCCGGAGATGCGGTTCCTGGAGCGCGGTCAATCGTTCTGTACCTGGTGACGCCGGATGGCTTGCGACGGGCCATTCGACGGCATCCGAATCATCCGGCTGTCCGACAATTGCGAACCAAAGATTGTTGGTTTGTCCGTCCCGACGATCGTGGCGAAGCTTTCTATCGAGAGTTTCCAGAGCTGTCGGGAGAATGACTTGAACTGGTCAGACCACAAAGATCTCGCCGTTGGCTTGCGCGATCAGGGGCTGGCAGACTGCGTCGCGGCCCGATTTGCGTTAAGGCCCGACCATGAACGTGGAAATTTGCAGCCGCTGACGGTCCTCGCCGAAAACACGGAATACCCATTTTGGTCGGCGGCGTCGGAACAGTTAGTGACGGCCGCTTGCGGCCTTACGATGGAAAACCACGGAGTGCGGGCGATCAAAGCGCTTCGGACGCTTCTCGATGCGATGTCGCGTTCGGATCCACCGCAGTTCACGAAACCAATTCGACAATTCTTGGAAGACCTGCCGTTTTCCACTGCAATTTCTAGTTGGCCGGAATCGTGATCGCCCAAAGCTTTCTGTACGTCGTGCTATGTCGTATGCTCGGCAGACAACTACTCCCACGTGTCGACGCGTCGTTTGAGCACCCCCGGAAAGTTGCTCCAGGCTTTTTGATAGGTCGCTTCCAAAGGCACACGCACGTATTCTTCGGGCCTGAGAAAGACGGGCATGTCGGTCAGCGGATCGCCGACGTTACGCGTTTCAATGTACGCGGTGAGTTCTTGGCCGGCAGAATAGGCTGCCAGCATCCGAGGTCGTTCCTTCGGTGGGGCGATCTCGGCTGTGTCCTCGGTGGCGAATTCCTGCCAGATGGCTGCGTGAATGCCGAAGGGGGCATGGCGCGTCGGCGGAAAAAGATCGATCACGAGCAAATGGATGCCATGACGCAGAAACGATGCCGCGCGATCGACGAAGGACCGCAACGCCGCGGTCGTGGCTTTGTTGCCAGGAACCAAGATCTCGATTACTGCCACGACCTCGCTTTCGACGCCACGAATGGTGATGCGGTTCGCCGCCGCTGCATAACCGTATTCTGATGTCAGTCGCAGGATACGTCCGGGCGGAGGCTCCGCGGCGACACTCACGACGACGTCGGCATTCGCTTTTTCGTCGTGCGGATCGAGCTTCGGCGGCGGTCCCAAGTCCGCAAAATCATAAAGCGGCGGAAGCTCTTTCCGCTCGATCATCGCGTAGTGGCTCCCGGGCAGCCCGCCGTTGTTCAACGAGTCGCTGATCGCGCAAATCCAGCTTAGGTGAAAGCTCTGAAACAGCCTCGCATCAACCCGTGTCCAATCGTGTATTGGCATCGTTACCTCGTCGCTTTCGACTGCGGGGATTTTGGATTTCGGATGACCCAATCGAAAATCCAAAATCCAAAATCTAAAATGGAATGGTGGGCCGGCGCTCGCAAGCTCGCTGGTCCCACCCTACCACCTTATCCCAGACTCAGCGTCACGGTCTTCGTCTCGGTATACGCTTCCAACCCTCGCTCTCCGAGCTCGCGGCCCATGCCCGACATCTTGAAGCCGCCGAAGGGCGCGCCGGCGTCGAACACGTCGTAGCAGTTGATCCACACCGTGCCGGCCTTGATCTTGGCGGCCAGGTGATGGGCCTTCGATACGTCGCGCGTCCAGACCGCCGCGGCCAGTCCGTAATACGTGTTGTTCGCCCGATCGATGATCTCGTGTACGTCTTTGAACTTCAGCACCGACAACACGGGTCCGAAGATTTCATCCTTGGCGATGGACATCTCGTCTTTCACGTCGCCGAACAGCGTCGGCTCGATGTAGTAGCCGCGCTGGCCGAAGCGATTGCCGCCGGTCAGGCACTGGGCGCCTTCCTGCTTGCCCACGCCGATGTAGTGCATGATCTTGTCGAACTGGGCCTTGTCGACCTGCGGACCCTGCTCGGTGGCGGGATCGAACGGATCGCCCAGCTTGCGGCTTTTGTTCATGCCCACAAGCTTGTCGACGAACTTGTCGTAGACCTTTTCTTCGACAAACAACCGGCTGCCGGCGCAACAGCACTGTCCCTGGTTGAAATACAGGCCAAAGTGCGAGCCGGCCGCGGCGGCGTCGAGATCGGCGTCGGCGAAGACGATGTTCGGGCTTTTGCCGCCCAACTCGAACGTCAGCCGTTTCAGCGTTTGACTGGCGTCGCGCATGATGATCTGGGCCGTGCGATATTCGCCGGTGAACGCAATTTTGTCCACGCCCGGATGCTTGACGATCGCCGCTCCGGCGGTCGGGCCATAGCCGGGCACCACGTTGATCACGCCGTCGGGAATGCCCGCCTTTTGCGCCAGCCGCGCCAGCCGCAGGCAGCTCAGCGGCGTCTGCTCGGCCGGTTTCATCACCACCGTGCAACCGGCGGCCAGCGCCGGCGCCCATTTCCAGCAAACCATGAGGATGGGAAAGTTCCAGGGGATGATTTGCCCGGCGACGCCCACCGGTTCGCGCCGCGTGTAGGTGAAGTAGTTGCCGCGGACGGGAATGGTTTGCCCGTGAATCTTGTCGGCAAAGCCGGCGTAGTAACGCAGGCAGTCGATCGCCAGCGGCAGGTCGGCGGCTTTGGCGTCGCGAATCGGCTTGCCGTTGTCGAGCGTCTCCAACGCCGCCAGGTCGTCGAGTTCTTCTTCCATCAGGTCGGCCAGCTTATAGATCAGCCGGCCGCGGTCGCGGGCATCCATCGTACTCCAAGGGCCGTTCTCCAGGGCATCACGGGCAGCGGCCACGGCGGCATCCACGTCTTCGGCATCGCCCTCGGCCACCTGGGCGATGACCTCTTCGGTGGCCGGATTGATCGTCTCGAAGGCCTTGCCGCTCGCGGCCGGAACCCATTTGCCGCCAATGAAGCACTCCGTGTGTTTGACTTTCGGCTGGGACTTTTTTTCGGGCTTGGTGGCTGTGGCCATGACGGGAACCTCCGTGGTTGAACAAACAGGAAACGAACACTTCCAAGAACGCCTATGCTGCATTCTATCGCTGTGGCCGCGGGTTCGCCACGCTGCGACGGCCAACCGGCCGACCTCGCCTGGCATTTGCCCCGTGCCTGCCGCCACCTTAAGCTGACGGGATGGCTGCCGGCGACGATCCTCGATATGTCCGCGTCGTTTGTTCCAAGTGCCGGGCGGTGCTGCACCCGCGCGTGGAAAAAGCCGGGCGGCACGTGCGGTGCCCCGACTGTTATTCGGCCGTGCTCGTCCCTCAGCCGTCGGCACCGGAACGGCCGCCCAAGACCCGCGATCCCGGAGCCTACGGTGTTCGCGAGGCCCTGGCCCCCGCGCGAGATGAAACCCACAGCGCCGACTTTTTCCCCGTGCTTTGCCCGACCTGCCAGGCACGTCTGCACCCGCGGCGGTCGCACGTGGGCAAGCGTGCCCGCTGCCCCGACTGCGACACGGTGTTCGTCGTGCCGCCTCCGCGCGAACCCACCAAGGCGAAACCGCTGCCCTCGCCGGGCAAATACGCCGTGGGCGAAGAAAGCAAGCGCGTGGAGGCCGAGTTCCATTATCTCACGGTCGATCGCGTGACCGAGCCGGAACCGCTCGCCCCGCCCGAACAAGGTTGGTTTGTCCGCGGCGTGTTCACGTTCCCCTGGTGGCCCGGAGCCGGGGCACGCTGGATGGTGCTGGCCATGCTGTTCGTTCCCGCGCTGTTCGTGGCCGGTGTCGTGGCGTTCTTGGCCGGCTCGCAGGGCGTCGACAAGGCCATGACCGTCGCCGTGTACCTGATCCTCCCCCTGATCTGGACCTGGGTCTGGGCGCTCTCCTACGCCGCGGCCTGTTTTGTGGCGATCGTGCAAGACACGGGTTCGGGCAACGACGAAGTGTCGAATTGGCCCGAAGGCGATTGGCGAGAGCGCGTGATCACCCTGCTCTACGTCGGCTTGCACTTCGCCCTGGCGGTGGCGGCCGGTTCGGCGCTGGCCTGGCCGGTCGGCATGTTCTTCGGTCCGCTACGGGGCGCTTTGGCCACGGCGCTGGCCGCGAATCTCTTCTTCCCGCTTTTCATGCTCTCGTCGATGGAGGCCGACACGCTGCTGGTTCCCTATTCGCCCGTGATGTATGGCAGCCTGCTGAAAGTCGCCGGCGGTTGGCTGCTGGTCTATATCGAATCGTTGCTGGCGGTTGGCCTGACGGTCGGCCTGCTGACTTTGGGCGTGTATTGGCTGCCGATGGTGGCGCTGCCGTTATCGCCGCTGTTGCTGGCGACGCTGGTTTTCATCGAAGCGCGGCTGTATGGCCGGCTGGCGTGGCATATCGGACAGGCCGAAACGAGGCGCAAGCCGCGCAAGAAAAAGAAGGCCGGCCCGCCGGCAAAGCGGACAGACGTTTCGCGATTGTCGATTCTGTAGGGACTCTTGGGCCCATGCGAGGCGCGTCCTGAACTGCGTGCCGTGATTTGCACGCTAGGCCGAGGTCTCCGCGACGATGCCGCTTTCAACCGCCTCGGCGATGCGGTCCAACTCCTCGAGTGCGATCGCCAGCGGCGGCATGATCACCACGACGTCGCCCAGCGGCCGCAGCAAGACGCCGCGCCGCCGCGCATGTTGGCAAACGCGCCAGCCGCGGCGCTCCCGCACGTCGAACGGCGCTTGACGGGCACGGTCGCGCACCAACTCGATGCCGGCAATCAGCCCGCATTGGCGGACGTCGCCCACGTGATCGAGCCGCTTCAGTCGCGCTAGATGCCGGCTCAAACGAGAAACCTTTTCAGGCATGCGGGCCAACACCCGCTCCTCGTCGAACACCTCCAGCGAGGCCAACGCGGCGGCGGCGGCCAAGGGATTGCCGCCGTAGGTATGGCCGTGGAAGAACTGTTTCGAGTCGTCATAGCTTCCCAAAAACGCCCGCCAGATTTCGTCGCTGGCCAGGGTGGCCGCCATCGGTAGGTATCCGCCCGTCAGACCTTTTGCCAGGCAAAGCAAGTCGGGCGCGACCCCTTCCTGCTCGCAGGCGAACATTCGCCCGGTGCGGCCAAAGCCGACGGCCACTTCGTCGGCGATCAACAAGACGTCGTAGCGACGCGAGAGCTCGCGTGCCGCGCGAAGGTAGCCGGGCGGATGCAGGACCATGCCGGCGGCCCCTTGCACCAGCGGCTCGATGACCATCGCGGCCAGTCGCTGGTGATTTGCCCTCAAAGCGGCCTCCAGCTCGGCCACATAAAACCCCAGTGCGCCCGCGCGCGAGACGCCCTGCGGAAGCCGATACGTCTGGGGCGCGGCGGTCCGTACCACCTCGAACAACAACGGCGCAAACAGCGAGTGAAACCGCTCGACACCGCCCACGCTCACGCTGCCCAGCGTGTCTCCGTGATAGGCGCCGCCCAAGGCCAGGAACGTTGTTTTCTGCGGCCGCGGGTCGGGCCTTTGGCGCCAATACTGGAACGCCATCTTGAGGGCCACCTCGACGGCCGTCGCGCCGTTGTCGGAGAAGAAGACATGGTTCAGCCCTTCGGGCGTCAGCTCAACCAGGCGGCGAGCGAGCCTGACGGTGGTGCTGTTCGACGCCCCCAGCGACGTCGTGTGCGCGATACGGCCAAGTTGTTCGACGACGGCGGCGTCGATGCGGGGATGCCGGTGGCCGTGAACATTGCACCACAAGCTGCTCACGCCGTCGATATATTCGTTCCCGTCGATGTCGAACAGCCGGCATCCTTGGCCGCGCTCGATCAGCAGCGGCTCGTATTCGGCCATCTGCGTAAAAGCGTGCCACACGATCTCGCGGTCCCAGCGTTCCAGCTCGTCGCGGCCGGAGGGAAGGCTTTGCTGTCGATCGAGGGCGTGGGGAGGATGAAAACGCATTCAACGATTATAGGGCCGAAATGCCGAACATCGCAGCGATCGGCCGCGGAGGCAACCGTTTTTTTGGCGGACCGCGCACGCTTGACCTAAAGTTCCGGTGTCGGACGGCCGACGACGCGATCCGCCAACGGCCTTCAAGGCAAGCATTCACATCTTGGCTTGGCGGAGCCGCGCGGCGGCGCCGTTGATGTCCGCTCAATTCCCAACGATCATCTGGAGGCCAACGCATGACGACCTGCGAAGATCTGGCTAAGCGTATTCAGCGCATTCAACCGTCATCGGCGCCGCGCGACGTGGCCCGGCTCTGCTTGCTGCTGACGAACTTGGTTGACGACCTCGGCGCGTTGGACGACGACGGGCGTCTGACCGATGCCTGGAAGCAAACGGGGCTGCGGTTGCAAGCGGCCACCGACCAGCATGCGGCCATGACTCAGGAGCTCGAAGCGCTTGCCCGCAGCGATCCCGAAAAGTTCTCGCCCGACCAAATCTGGGTGTTGGTGCGGGCCATCAAGGTGCAGAGCCAGATTCTGTCTCTGTATGTCGGGCAAACGCCGCTGGACGTTTAGTAGCCGGCTTGCTCCGCAAGCGGAACCGCGTCGATCGCGCCAGCGGCTTCCACTTTAGTGACTACGAAACAAGCTGCAACTCCCCTCCGCTTGCGGAGCAAGCGGGCTACGTAGCGGTCTACGCCCGCTTGCCCATTCGGTTGCCGGCGGGTTACGATCATTTGATCGTATCCCAGTTTGTGCCGTCGAGCTTGCCATCATGCCGGCCAACCCGCGACCGCGCCGCGTTGAAGAAATGGACATCGAGTCGCTGCACCGCCGGATTGCCGAGTTGGAGCGGGAACTGCTGGCACGCAAACGTGAGGCGGAAGCGGTGCGCGAGCCGCTGTCGAGCATGTTGTCGGTGCTGGACAGCATGGACCACGGCGTCATCATCACCGATCGGCATGGCCGCCCCACGCGCATCAACCCGGCCGGCGCGCGAATCCTGGGCATCAACGCCGCGCTAGCGGACGGCGCCGACGACTGGTTCAGCGGCGCTTACTTGCCCGACGGCTGCTCGCCTTATCCCGCCAGCCAGCGTCCGGTGGCCCGCGCGCTCCAAGGCGAAAGGGTGAACAGCGAAGAAATCCTGTTCCTTCATCCGGAGACGTGGGAAGCGATTTGGGTGCAGGTCAGCGCCAGTCCGTTGGTCGATCTCGGCGGCATCGGCCGTGGCGCGATCGTGGTTTTTCGCGATGTGACGCCGCAGAAACGCGCCTTGGCGGCGCTCCGCGAGACACAGCAACGCTTCCAGTCGATCCTCGAACACACGCCGTCGATCGTCTATCTGAAAGACTCGTCGGGAAGATACTTGTTCGTCAACCGAGCGTTCGAAGACAACCTGGGCCGCCGCAACGAAGAGGTGATGGGACGGACCGACAATGACCTCTTCGACTCCGCAACGGCCGAGCAACTGCGACGCAACGACCGGCAGGTGTTGCGCAGCGGGCTGGCCTATCAGTTCGAGGAAACGGTGCCGGTCAACGGCGCGCAAAAGACCTTTCTCTCGGTCAAGTTCCCGTTGCCCGACGTGCGCCAGCCGCCCTATGCCCTCTGCGGCATTTCGACCGACATCAACGAACGGAAGCAATCCGAAGAGCGGCTCAGGGCGGAGCAGACCTTTCTGAAGCAACTGATTCGTGCGCACGAACATGACCGGCAGTTGATGGCCTACGAAATCCATGACGGCGTCGTGCAATACATTTCGGCCGGCTTGATGCACCTGGAGTCGTTGGCCGCCGAGAAATCGCTTGCGCCGAAGGGCCAGGCCGCCTTGGAGCTGGCGATCGACTTGGCGCGGCGCTCGGTTGCCGATGGCCGCCGGGTAATGAGCGGACTGCGCCCGCCGATTCTGGACGAAGAGGGGATCGTGCTGGCGATTTCCTATCTGGCGGCCGAGCAGTCGTCGCCGGGCGAGCTGGTAGTCGAGTTCCGGCACGATGTCGCTTTCGATCGGCTCGATCCGCTGCTGGAAGGAACCCTGTTCCGCATCGCGCAGGAGGCGCTGACCAACATTCGGCGCCACAGCCAATCGCGGCGGGCGGAAGTCCTGCTGGTCGAGCGCGGCGCGCGGATTCACTTGCAAATTCGCGACTGGGGAATCGGATTCGATCCGGCCCGTGTGCCCGACGACCGCTTCGGCCTGAAAGGAATTCTGAAGCGGGCCGAATTGTTCGAGGGAGTGGCGCGGATCACGAGTCAACCGGGCGAGGGGACGACGGTTTCCGTCGAGGTGCCCAACACGCAGGTAGCAACTGCGTAGCATCGGCCGTACCGGCGTTGACCCCCAACTCGCTTTTGGCCTATTCTTGGCCTCTGCCGCCAGATCCCACGCTTTGCCTTTGCCGTCCATGCTGATTATCGACCGCTACTTGCTCCGGCAGTTCCTGCAGGTGCTGCTGATCTGCTTTTTCAGTCTCGACGGGCTGTACATCGTCATCGACGCCTTCAGCAACCTGGACGAGTTCCTGCACTACGCCGAGAGCGAAGGGACCGTCTACGGGCTGATCGTGGAGTTCTATTCGTACCGCTCGGTTTTCATGTTCGAGCGGATGAGCAGCATGTTGACGATGATCACGGGCATGTTCACGGTGACGTGGATTCAGCGGCACAACGAGCTGACGGCGCTCACCGCGGCGGGCGTCTCGCGGGCCAGAGTCATTCGGCCCATCGTGGTGGCGGCCGTCGGCATCAGCCTGATCACCTGTGCGGGACGCGAGCTGCTGATTCCGCTCTTGGCGAAGAAACTCGACCGCGACCCCAAGAACCTGCGCGGCGACAGCGGTCAGGAGTTTCAGCCGCGCTACGACAATGAGACCAGCATCTTGATGCAGGGCCGCGCCACCTATTCGAACAAGTCGCGGATCGAAGAGCCGAGCTTTCTGCTGCCCGAAGCGCTCAATAAATATGGCAAGCAGCTCTCCGCCCCCAACGCCTATTACCTGGCGCCGGAGGAAAACCATCCCGGCGGCTACCTGTTTCAAGGCGTGACCAGCCCAGAGCGGTTGCTGGCGAACCATTCGCTGGCGATGGACGGCAAGCCGGTGGTGCTGACGCCGCTCGACGAGCCGCGCTGGCTGAAAAGCGACGAGTGCTTCGTGGCGAGCAACGTCAGCTTCGAGCAGCTCAGCGGCGGCCGGGGCTGGCGGCAGTTTTCGTCGACGCGGCAGTTGATCGCCGGACTCTCGAACCCCAGTCTCGGCCTGGCGGGCGAATTCGGAGCCGATGTGCGGGTGGCCATTCATGGCCGCGTCGTGCAGCCGTTTCTCGATCTGACGCTGCTCTTTCTGGGGCTTCCCTTGGTGCTGCACGGCACCAACCGCAACGTGTTCATTGCCATCGGCTTGTGCGGGGTGGTCTGCACGGCGTTCATGCTGGTGGTGATGGGCTGCCAGTATCTGGGACAGATTTCGTTGATTCGCCCGGCGTTGGCGGCCTGGGCGCCACTGATGGTGTTCGTGCCCGTGGCCGTCGCCATGTACGAGCGGATTGAATACTGATGATACTTCACGCGGCCGAGAATGAGACGTCTGCGGTGGCTGGGGCAGAGTCTGGCCAGGTGGAGCGTGGCGCTTCGTTCATCTCGGCGGCCAGACGATCCCCCGGTGCGTCCAACCGGGGCATCGCTTGGCCGCCACGCCGTTGATGGGCACCGACCGCTATCTGGCCAAGCTCTGCCCCAGCCACCGCTTATCGAACGCGCGGGCGGTCATGTCGCTTCGTGATCTGCGGCCGCCGCCGGCCGATGACCATCGCGTCGACCGGCTGCATCCGCCGGTAGCGGTCGCAGCGAACGACGCCGATCTCCTCCCACTCGAAGGGCAACGGCTTTCGGCGGCCGCGCACACAGTGAAAGCAGAAGTATTCATAGTCCGTCGGGCCGCCCGGCTTTGGCCAGTCGAGCCAGGGAATCGTTTGGCCATAATGATAGACGAACGGATGGTGTGCCCGGCCCAGGCTGACCAGCGGCACGCCATCGGGCAGCCGCTGCTTGAGCTGAGCCACCTGTCCGGCGATGTCTTCACTGCGGCGAATGACGTCGTTCATCAACAGACCATTGCTGGTCAGCCCTAAGAAAACCGCCACGGCTGCCACGCCGGCCACGGCCTGACGGCCAGACTCCGGCCGCCGCGTTTGCCAGGCGACGGCGGCCGCGGCCAGCGCCCCCAGCGAATAGCAAACCGCGAAGGCCGGCGATTGGTGCAAAGGCGTCGCGGCCAGCCAGGGTGAAAGGCTCGCGGCCAACACCGCTACGGCGGCGATCGCCGCGCCGGCGGCAGCCAGCGAGAGGTAGCGTTGCCAAAGCTTCGCCAGCGTGCGCGTGGCGGCGCGCGACCAGGCGCGTTCGACCGCGATCGCGACCAGCGGCGCAAAGCAGGGATAGAGCGGCATGAAATAGCGGCCGCGCGCTTGCGGCGCCAGCCAGCAGGTGGGAAAGGCCACGGCGATGGCAATGCCGAGAAAGACCGCCATGTCGCTGGCCCCGGCCAGACCGCGGCGAAAGTCGCGGCTGGCAAAGGCCGCCAGCCAGACCGACCACGGCAGTAGGCAGCCGAAGATTTCGCAGGGAAATGCCAGCAGGTGCCGGAACACCGGTCCGAGCGACGAATAGTCGAACCGCGCCGCCGACGTGTGTCCCCAGGTTTGAAGCACCAGCTTCCACTCGACGGCCATCGAATACGGTACTTGCCAGACGGCGACCACCGCCGTGCCGGCAATGATGCCGGTGAGGTGCGACCAGCTCAGCAAAAACCGCCAATCTCGCCGCACAGCCAGGTAGACGACCGTCGCCGCCACAAAGTAGATCGGCCCTTGCGGCCCCTTGGCCAAGGCCGCCAGCCCGGACAGCGCGTAGCCCAGGCACCACGTTTGCCGGGCGGGCAGTCCACCGCGATAGGCGCGGTGCCACAAGAGCAGCGACGCGCCGACCAACAGCGTCATGGTGGCCTCGGTCTCGGCAAGCATGCCGAGCTGCAGCACCTGCCCCATCGTGGCGTAGGCGAGCCCGGCCGCCAGTGCGCCGTTGCGCGTCAGCGCGGTGC
Source organism: Pirellulales bacterium (assembly GCA_035533075.1). NCBI lineage: Bacteria > Pseudomonadati > Planctomycetota > Planctomycetia > Pirellulales > Pirellulales bacterium. The sequence goes on from DATLUO010000107.1 coordinate 29,918, forward strand.
GCGAATAACCGTAGATGATGAGCGTCGTGGCCAGCGTTGCCAGCACGGTCGGCAGGCGGACCGCGAGCGTGCCGCTGCCGCCGGTGGCGAGCATGCTCAGCGCGATCAGCCAATTGCCCAGCGGCGGCCGGTCGGGGAAGACGCGGCCCTGTTCGCGCGGCACGACCCAGTCGCCCGTTTCGAGCATCTCGATGGCGACTCGTGCCCGGCGTGTTTCCTCGCCCCGCAACGTCAGGTCGTCGAGCCGAGCGAAGTAGATCGCGGCCACGATCAGCACCAATAGCACGGCCTGCGGTTCGAGCCAGCCGGGCAACCGCGATCGAAGCAACCGGGCAAATGAGCTTAGGAACATGGCGCCAGAGTGTCGCAAATGACGCCATTTCGGGCCAGACGAGTTTGGCGTAGAATGGAAGCAGGAGGTGGCACTATGGCAATTGTAACCGAACAGCGCGTCGCGCCGCTGACGGCCGGCGATCAATTGACCCGCGACGAGTTCTTGCGCCGTTGGGAAGCTGATCCGAACATCAAGCTGGCCGAGTTGATCGAAGGGACCGTCTACGCGCCTTTCCGCAATGCGATCGAGCATGGCGACATGGTCGGCGGAGTGGCGGATTGGTTGAGCACCTATCATATCGCAACAGCAGGTACGGCCGGCGGCAGGAGTACCACGTTGTTGATGCTCGACGACGCCCCGCAACCCGACCTGAGTTTGCGCCTGCTGCCGCAATGTGGCGGCGCAGCGTGGATGGAGGGCCGTTATCTGCGCGGCACGCCCGAGTTGCTTGCGGAGGTTTCTGTTTCTACCGCCTCCTACGATCTGCACCAGAAACTCAGGCTTTACCAGTCGGCCGGCATTCCCGAATACCTGGCCGTGGTGGTCTTCGAACGGGAAATCCGCTGGCACGCGCTCGTCGACGGCCGCTACCAGTTTCTTTCGCCCGACATCGACGGACTTTATCGCTCGCGAGTCTTTCCCGGCCTTTGGCTCGATGGCCAGGCTCTTTTGTCGGGCAACCTGCGGCAGGTGCTCGACCGCTTGCAGCAGGGTTTGCGGTCTGACGAGCACGAGCGATTTGTGGCCCAGTTGGCCGCCCGACGCAAGGCATAGCGCGACTTTCCAGCCTATCAGGTTGAACCCTGAACCCTTTCGGGCTTTCCAGCCTATCGCGACCGCTTTTTTCGCGCCGGAGGAGGATCTCGCTCCACGTCGGCAAACAACTCTTCCAGCGGCACGGAGAAGCCGGGCAAGACCTTTCCCCCGGTCAGGGTTTCAGGTTCAGCCAGCACCTTCGACGACTTCTTGCCGCTGAACGCCTCCACGGTGCGCTTTCGCGGATCGACGAACCAAACCAGACGCACGCCCGCGTCGAAATAGTCGTCCAGCTTTCGCGACATTTCCTTGGGTGTGTTGTCTTCGCTCAGCACCTCCACGGCCAAATCGGGCACAAGGTGCGGCATCTTTCTCGAACCACGACGCTGCGAAAATCTCTTCGACGATGCGAAAGCAATGTCCGGAATGCGCACGAGACCGGGAAACAGCCGCATCATGCCATCGGGGCCCGAGACTTTGCCGAGCTTGTGAGCTTTCACGAAGCTGTTCAGCAGGGTTATCAGGTCAACCGTCAAGCAAGATTCTTCATAACCCACAGTCTTCTCCACCAACACGCCGTCGACGAGCTCGCAAAGCCGGTCTTCGCGCTCTTCGACATCGACCACGTCGTTTTCCGTCGCCGTGCCCGGCGCCGGCACATTACGGATGCGCCAAGCGGGCATATTTCCAAAGAGCTCCGCGAGATCGTTGATGGTTAAGGCGGTGGGTTGGCTTTCGACGATGGCCATGGCGACTCCGGCACGAGGATTGCCTTCCATTGTGGCGCGTGGACGAGAGAGCGCCAAGACGGCAACGCCCGCATGCCCGCATGAGCTTGCCTCAAAGGTGAATCAGAGGCCATGCCGCGGGCTTGCCCCGCCGGTCGCTGACGTTGGTTTCTAGTTGGCGGTCGCTCCCTCAAAACCTTTGGGGGTCGTTCTTCCAGCCGTATTATTGGGCGCGGTCGTGGAAGGGGAACTGGGCCGTGAAGCGCAGAACGGCCAAGAGCCGTTTCAGCCGTGCGATGCGGAGCATCGCGCAATGGTGCCGGCTCAACCGGCATCGGCCGATTACGGAACAGCAGCGCACACTTTGCCAGAAGTTTTGGCGGCCGTTAAATCTGGTAATTCATTTCCGGCTGCAGCTCGTCGCTCTCGGCCCGCATGCGGAGCTTGGGCTTTTCGAGCACCACGGTCGTGCGCGGCCCCACGCTTCGCGTCAGCCAGACGTTCGAGCCGATCACGCTGTCGTGGCCGATCACCGTGTTGCCGCCCAGCACGGTGGCATTGGCATAGATCACCACGCGGTCTTCAATCGTCGGATGCCGCTTGGTGCCGCGCACGAGCTGACCGTCGCCGTCGGTCGGGAAGCTCAAGGCACCCAGCGTCACGCCCTGATAGAGCTTCACGCGATCGCCGATCTGGCACGTCTCGCCGATGACCACGCCCGTACCGTGGTCGATGAAAAAGTGCCGGCCGATGCGGGCGCCGGGATGGATGTCGATGCCCGTCTTGCTGTGCGCCCATTCGGTCATCATTCGCGGCACCAGCGGCACCTCCAAATCCCACAACAGATGCGCCAGGCGGTAGACCGTGACGGCCTCGAAGCCGGGATAGCAGAAGACGACTTCGTCGGGGCATTTTACGGCCGGGTCGCCTTCGTAGGCCGCCCGCGCGTCGAGCGCCAGCAGGTGCCGCAATTCGGGCAACTGCTCCAGGAACTGAAGGGCCTTGGCCTGCCCCAGCGCCTCAAAATCGACGTCTTCCTCGCGGCAGGTCGAGCCGTTGGCCTCGTGCCGCAGGGCGCGGCCGATTTGCACCGTGAGCTTGTCGTGCAGGCCGTCGATCAGATCGCCGACGTGATACAGCACGTTGCCGAAGTGCAGCCCCTCGCGACGCCGATAGCCGGGGTAGAGAATCTCCTTCAACGCCTCGGTGATCTCGATCACCACTTCATAGTTCGGCAACGGGCAATGGGCCAGGTGGTTGATCGTGCCGACCTGTGAGTAGGTCTCGACGATGCGGCGGGTCAGTTCAGGCAACTGTTCCTTGAGTCGGAAGTCGGAGGCCATGGCGAATCTTCTTTAGACTGGGGTCCGTGGAGTTGCGGCGCCGGGGGAGCGGGCACGCGCCGTAGAGGCAAAAGAACGCGTCCGGTCACTCCGGACAGCGGCACAGCAGGCTCAGAAAACGCACAGGAGCGATGGCCCGGTTGAGGAACATAAAACGCCAGCCGTCAAGGTTTGCCCAACGGATACGGAATTCCCAGCTTGAAGTCTTGCTGCCGCTAATCCTAGGCGGCACCGGCGGCAAAATCAAGCCTCTCACCAGACTCTTCGGCCACGGGCGGAGGGAAGTTTAATGCGGCAACTCCGTTCCGCCCGGCAAACCGGGCGCATTGCCTGCTTTTTTATGCCTGAGAATCTGATCGGCAAAAAAGTGCGGGCCGGCAAGAGAGACGAGTTCTTGCGAGCCGCCTCGTACTGGCGCCTGAAAGCGCCCGACATCTTTGGGCGGCCGCGCGTTAAAAGGTAGAATAGGATGGTTGAAGTTCACGCGCTTCGGGAAACTCAAAAAATGGCCGGAAAGAAGCTAGCGACAGTGCCGCCGCGCGGCGGGTCGGGCGTCTGGAAAGACCACGATCCCCCGGTTAAAACGGGGCCGATCGACCATCGGTCCGCGCTGGAAAGCGTTCGCTTTTTAACCCGCACCCAATATGAGATGCACAGGCCCGATGCCATGCAGGTTGAACCCAAAGAGTTGATCCGTGTCTTGAACGAGGCGGGCGTCAAGTTTGTGCTGATGGGGCATCATGGCATCAGCGGCTGGCTCTCTGAGCCACGTGCCACGCGCGACGTGGACGTGGTGGTGCAAAAACGGCACTTCTCCAAGGCGGTGCGCGCAATCCATGCTGTTTGGCCGGATCTAGTGATCAAGGAATTCCCCGTTGTCACGCGCTTTCTCGATCCGGCCAACAAAGAACCGGTGATCGACGTGATGCGTCCGAATGATCTCTATCGCGAGACCTTCAAGAATTGCGTCCGTGTCGGCAAGACACACGATGTGCCGAACCTGGAGCTGGCCCTCGCCGCAAAGTTCGCCGCGATGGTATCGCGGATGCGCGAGATACCAAAAAAACTTTCCGATGCCAGCGATTTTGCGCAAATGGTCCGGCGGAACCAGAACGAGATTGACTTTGATCGGCTCCGCAACTTGGGCGACGCGGTTTATCCGGGTGGCGGCGACGAGATTGTGCGCTTTGTCGAGGACATCAAAGCCGGACGCATGCTGAGGCTGTAGCCGATGAATTCCGCGAAGCACTTTACTATGGCCGAGCTCGAGGCCGGACTCAATCACATCCGCCAATCGCCGAAGGGGGAAGGCCCGCTGGTGATGATCGTGCGCAGGCCGCGCGTCAACGAGCGCGAAGTGCTGGCCGAGGCACAACTCGACCCGGTGCGGGGACTCGTCGGTGATAACTGGAGCGAAAAAGCGAGTGCGGCCACGGCCGATGGCTCGGCCCATCCCGACATGCAGCTCACGCTGATGAACACGCGCGTCATCGCGCTGCTGGCGCAAGACCAAGAGCGCTGGCCGCTGGCCGGCGATCAGCTTTATGTCGATCTCGATCTGAGTGCCGAGAACCTGCCGCCCGGAACCCGTCTCGCCATCGGCTCCGCGGTCGTCGAAGTGACGGCCGTGCCGCACACCGGCTGCCGCAAGTTCATGGCCCGCTTCGGCCGCGACGCCATGAAGTTCGTTAATTGGAGCAGAGACCTGCACTTCCGCGGCGTCAATGCCAAGGTTGTTCGCGCGGGCACGGTTCGCATCGGCGACATCGCCATGAAGCTTGCTCCGCCCAGCAACTCGCCCCCGGCCGAATAACGCCATGCCCGCCGCCGACAAATCCGTGATCCTGTATCTGGAACTGGCGCGTGCCGCCAAGATCCGAAATCGTCCCTGGGACCGCGACAAGCTGTTGCTGCTGGCCGGCATGGTCGCCGCCGAGCGCGGCCGCCACACCGTGGCATCGCTCTGCCGACGCGAAATCCTGGCCCACAACCCGGGGCACCTGATCGGTCGCTATCCGAAGTTCGCCGACGCTCTGGATGACGAACGCTTTACCCGCTACGTCGCTCAACTCCGCCGCAGCTATACTCCCGAACGTTGCGAGCACATGCTGGCCTCGCTCGGCATCGACCCGCAAGAGCGTCGCGGCCGCTTTGTCGATTTTGACGAGTACGCGGCCGCCACTGTCGCGGGCGATGGGCCGGCTGGCGACGAGAGCGGTCCGTAAGCTGCGCCGGTTGTAGCGGCGCGGCCAGCACGGCGGGCGTCGTGGCGACTCACCGCACGAAGCAGCCGATGCCGAAGATGAGGGATTGGTGGCGAAGCCGTACCTCACCCCTCATCCCTTATCCCTCAACGAACTCTGCACAATGTTCAGCCGGACTTGGTTCGCGTTGATGCTGGCGGGATCGGTCGGCTTACCGTACCTTTACTCGGCGTCGTTTGGATCGGCAAAAGCACGGCCCGCGGCGGCGACCGCATCCTACGGCGGCACGATGACATCGGCGCCCGCCAGTGACGGACCGCCCCCCGCGCTGTCACCGGAACTGCTCGACAAAGCCCCGACCCAAAATGATCTGGCCGAGGTGTTCCGCTGGGACATGACTACGTCGTGGATTCTGGGACATTGGCCGCGGGTTTCGGCCGGGCTGTCGGAGGTCGAGATGCAGGGTTATCGTGTGCCCTTGGTTACGGGCACTGCCACCGACGACCTGGCCGGCTCGCTCACGTACTACTTCAACCAGCGGCAGCGCGTGCGGCGGATCACCTTTTTCGGCACCACCGGCGACTCACGGCGGCTGGTGGCGCTGCTGGCGAGCAAGTTCGGCTTTGTGCGCGAGTTGAACGACGATCCGGGCCTGTTCTTGTACCGCGTGCGCGACGGTCGCAAGGTGATCAGCGAACTGCGGATCAAGCCCGCGCGCGTGGTGCGTGCCGACGCCCCCTACAGCCGGTTCGAGGTGGCGTTGCTCATCGAAAGGCCCGCGGAGTGATCGGGCGTTAGTCGGTCATCGTTCGGCCAATAATCGGGGCGGTCCGCGCATCGTATGATTGAGTCAAGGTAGTCCCTAAGCCAAGCGACAGTCGAAGCTCTCGCCGCCAAAGGCAATTCGGAGATGAGAATCCTTGAATGGCCACCTCAGTATGCCAAAGTCGTGTTTCTTCGCTGGTTCCACGCGAGATCCGAGGTGGGACGCCTCCGGCAACCGCGCGACCTACCAGGCGAAAGACGCCCCCGGCGCCCATGACTTCGGCTTCAGCCCCACGCACTACGCCGGCGGAGCCGTGGGAGAGGTCGGCGGCACTTTCTGGCGTTCGGGCAAATACGGCTACCATGCCGATCGCGTAGGGAGATTGTCGCTCGACGACCCGTTTTGAAGAAAGGCATGAAGGCCCAAACCGCCAGCTTCGATCGCTTCGGGCTGTTCACCTCGAACATCGGCGGGCAGATCGTGCGGATTTATCTCGACGACCTCAAGTACACGGCCCGGTCGGGCCGCTGAACGCCGAGCCGCGACCGCGGCCAATAGAACGAGTAAATGCCCTTTCACACCCTGCGGCGTTTTGGCCGCCGATTTCGCTGCCGGCTCAAGGCGAAACATTGCTCAACAGCTCGCTGGCCGCTTACACTGGTAGCGGCTGGGCACAACGCGCGAAAGCCCCGGTCGAGCTCGTTTTTGGAAGGACCACCAATGGCGACCGTACAGCAACTAGCAAGCGAGCGGCGATTCATTTTGCACGGCGTGCCGTGGGATACTTACGTGGCACTGGGCGACATCGAGGCCAACGGGCACGTGAGAATGACCTACGATCGAGGAACGCTGGAAATGATGGGTCCGCGAGCGGTCCGGTTCACAACCGTCTTAAAACTCCTGCTCGCAACGAGTCCACGACAGAAACACTCCTGGAATACATTTCGTCTTGGCACGAATCGGCCAGCGGAGCAGAATGGATGAATCATGGCCCGCTTTCATTTGGTCCGTGTCGGCGCGCTGAGCAACGTCGGCCGATTTGCCTCCGTCGATGCCACGCGTTTCCCGCGCGGCTCGCGGGTGATCGTGCGCACCGCGCGCGGGCTGGAAGTGGGCCACGTGCTCGCACCGCCGGGCGTCGAGAGCGACGCCCAGGCCGACGGCTCCCTCCTGCGGGGCATGACGCTGGAAGATGAACTGCTCGACGCTCGGCTCGGCCGCAAGCGGCAGGCGGCTTACGACGCTTGCCGCCGCCGCCTGCAAGAGCTTCGCTTCGACACGGTGCTGCTCGAGGTAGAACACTTGTTTGACGGGCAAACGCTGGTCTTCTATTTTCTGGGACCTCAGCCGCCGGAACTTCAGGCCGTGACGTCGGAGCTGGCTGCGGCCTACGACGCCGAGGCCCAGATCGGCACGTTCGCCGACGTGCTCAAGCAGGGCTGCGGTCCCGGCTGCGGCACTGAGGAGGCGGCCGGGCCCGCAAGCGGGCGCCCCGGCTGCGGCAGTTGCGCGACCGGTTGCGCCGTCGCGGGGTTATGCGCCACGAATAGCGGCGCGCGTCACACGAGTTAGCTGCTCTGTAGGGAACGGACTCCGTGCCGTTCCGAGGAGCCGGAAATACGGTCGATTCGCAGTTCGCGGAACGGCACGGAGTCCGTTCTCTACAGAAACTCTCTTTACGTCTCGCCAAATGGTATCACCACTACCCAACCGGGCCCATCCTAGCGGTTCGAACGCGGCAAGCTTATCATCAACGGTTTACCCGACTATGCAGACTTCTTCGCCCACAACCAAACTTCGTGATGACTGAGCGCGTTTATAACTTTTCGCCGGGTCCGGCCGTGCTGCCGCTGAAGGTGCTCGAAGAGGCGCAGCGGAACCTGGTGGCGCTGCCGCAAATCGGCATCTCGCCGCTGGAGATCAGCCACCGCTCGCCGTGGTTCCAAGGGGTGCTCGACGAGACCGAGGCCAACCTGCGCCGCTTGCTGGCCATTCCCGATCATTACCGCATCGTCTTCATGCAGGGCGGATCGCGGTTGCAGTTTTCGCTGGTGGCCATGAACCTGTTGCGGGGCACCGGCCGCAGCGCCGACTATGTCGTCACCGGAAGCTGGGGGCAAATGGCCATGCAGGAAGCCGCCCGCGAGGGGACCGCTCGCGCCGCCTACAACAGCAAGCCCCACAACTTCGACCGCCTGCCGCAGCACGGCGAGTTGGAACTCGACCCGCGGGCGCGCTACGTCCACCTCACGTCGAACGAGACGATCCAGGGCGTGCAGTTTCAAAGCGATCTCGACGCGGGCGGCGTGCCGTTGGTGGCCGATCTGTCGTCCGATTTTCTCTGCCGGCCGCTCGACATGTCGCGCTATGGCTTGATCTATGCGTGCGCTCAAAAGAACGCCGGGCCGGCAGGCGTGACCATCGTCATCCTGCGCGACGACGTGTTGGCCCAGATCGACGAGGGGCTGCCGACCATGCTCGATTATCGGTCGTTCGTCAAAGAGAAATCGCTCATCAACACGCCGCCGGTGTTCGCGATTTATCTCGTGATGCTCGTCACGCGGTGGCTGCTTGACGACGTGGGCGGGCTGGCGGCCATGCTGGAAATCAATCGCCGCAAAGCCGGGCTGCTGTACGACGTGATCGACGGGAGCCGCGGTTTTTATCGCGGGCATGCCCAGCCGAACGCCCGGTCGCTGATGAATGTCACCTTTCGCTTGCCCGACGATGCCACGCAAGACGAGTTCGTCAAGCAGGCCAAGGCGCGGGGGTTGGTGGAATTGAAGGGGCACCGTTCGGTGGGCGGGATTCGGGCGTCGATTTATAATGCCATGCCGATGGCAGGCGTAGAGAAGCTGCGCGATTTCATGCGCGAGTTTGCCCGGCTGTAACACTGGAACCATTTTAAGGAGCGAAAGCGATGGACCGACCGTCATGCGTAGTGGCGCTTTTGGCAGCCCTGTTGTTGGGCTGCGGCCAATCGAACCCGCCGCCCGGCCCCGCGCCAGCCTTTCAGCCGCCCGCGAATTCTGGGACGCCGTCGGCCCCGCCGGTCGATGAGAAGGCAGAGCCGGCGTCGCCTGCTGGACAGGGAGTGGTCTCCGAGGAGATGCCCGCGGAAGAGAAAGAGGAGATGACGGTCGAAGACACGCCTGCCGAGAAGACCGTCGAGACGCCCGACGAAGATGCCGCGGCCAACGACGAGACTGTCGCCGACGAGGAAGCGGCTTCGGCCGCGCCAGCCAGGCCCAAGGGTGCCGGCGGCAAGTTGCTCCGCGGACTGGGCAACTCACTCAGCCGAGCGCTGTCAAAGGCCTCGTCGGGCGCCGCGGCCAGCAACGAGCGTCGAGCGCCGCCGAAGCTCGAGGACGATCCGTTTCCGAAGGGCGAGCCGGCCGACAACAAGCCGAATGAATGAGTCGCAAGCACGACCGCAGGCGGAATTCGACTATCTGCCCGGCCGCTTGGATGAAGCACTGGAGTTTCTCAAGCGGACGCGCAGCGAGTTGCGCACGTTGCGCATGGTGCGCGTCTGGACCGACCGCTTGCAGGTGTTCGACGTGAACCACGACTTTTTCGAGGTCCGCGGCATCGGCTATGCCGACGCCGACATCGTGCCGCTGTTGGAACTGGTGAACACGAACTTCAAGCCCGAATCGATCCACGTGTCGATTGCCTCGCCCTACAAGGAGTTGTTGACAGGCCGGCGTTATCCCTGGGCGCACGATCGGGTGTTGTAGGTTGTCGGTCGGTCGTTGGCAACCTTTGACGGCCGCACCCGATTTGCCGCTTTGGACCAACCACCATTCCAGTTTATATGGGGCATCGCGCGCCCAAGAATGCATTGAACAAATTGCCGGCGGCGGGAACAAATAGATTCTCGATCGAGCGATCGGACCGGCTCGTCTAAAGCCACGCTGACGAACCGCCAGGATTCACCGAGCGACTTTGGTTGGCGGACGGCGGCCACGGCCCGTTCGATCTCTTCGGCCGTGAGTGGATCGAGCGGATGGGCTGTGTGCGGTGCCGCGTTGTTTTTAGCCGCGGGCCGCTCGGCAGCTTGAGTGCTGCCGGCGGTCAACCAGCGCCCGGCCGCCACGATGCCCGTGGCCGCGGCCGACGCGCCAAGGAAAGACCGCCGTGACGTGGCGCCACCGTTCCTACGCGGATCATCGGTGTGTATCATTAGAACGGTCCTGATAGCTCGCGATTAAACGATCTCTGCCTCGCTTTGCAGGCGGCATGCCGCGAAGAGCTTAACCGACCCTATGATAATCACGCGTCGCCCGGCGCGGACAGGCCCAACCGCCGGGCCAGCGACGATGAGAAGCGACCGTGCGGATCGATGCGGGCCTTGATCGCGCGAAACTCGGCCAGCCGCGGGTACATGGCCGCAAACGCTTCTCGCCCGGTAAGCGCGTCTTTGGCCAGGTAGACGCGGCCGCCATGACGGAGCAAAAGCTCGTCGAGCTTGCCGCCCAGCCTCCGCAGAGGCTCGCCGGTGTTGGGTAGATCGAGCGCGATCGTCGTGCCAGGATAGAGAAACGACAACATGCCCGGCGTCGCCGGACCGCTCGGCTTGAGCACGGCCAAAAACGCCGCCGCTCCCGAATCGGCCACCGTTTCCAATAGCTCGATCAGGCCGCGGCGCGAGGTGTCGGGCGGAAGCAGCGCCTGATACTGCACGAATCCGCGCCGGCCGTAAATCCGGTTCCAGTGACGCACCCCGTCCAGCGGATAAAAGAACCGGTCGTAATCGACCAACCGCCGGCCATTGCCGTGCCGGGCGTAATAGAGCGAATTGAACGCGCGGGCCGTGTGCCGGTTCAGCAGCCCATTCGGCAGGAAGCACGGCACGTTTCGCGTCTTGCGCGTTCGCAGTTCGAGCGGGCAACGTTGCAGCTTGGGCGGCAGCCGATCGGGCGGAGCGTCGTCGGCCAACATCACCACGCCGCGGCCCAGGGAGTGACGCGGAGCGAGGCAGTCGAGCCAGGCCACCGAGTAACGATATTGCCGGGCGGTCGCGAAGGCGTCGAGTGTTTCGTCGAGATCGGCCGTGCGGCGGTATTCCACCTCGCACCAGGCCGAGTTGGTTCTGACGAGTCGCAGTCGTGTGCGCACGACGATGCCGGTCAGGCCCATTCCGCCCACCGTCGCCCAGAACAGATCGGCGTTGGCGGTAGGCGAGCAACGGACGATTTCGCCGCAAGCGAGGAGCAAGCCGAGGTCGGTCACGAAGTTGCCGAAAGAACCGTCGAGGTGGTGGTTCTTGCCGTGAACGTCGGCCGCGACGGCTCCGCCCACGCTCACGAAGCGCGTGCCCGGCGTGGTGGGCAGAAACCAGCCGTGCGGCAACGAGCGGTCGATGATCTGCTCCAACGAGACGCCGCCTTGACAGTCGATCGTGCCGGTTTGCGGGTCGAAGGAGACGATTTCATTGAGGGCGGCCGTGCAGGCCACGCCGCGGTCGCGATTCAGGGCCGCGTCGCCATACGCGCGTCCGCAGCCACGGGCGATGTAGCTCGGCTGCCTGCCCGCGGCCACCAACTCTCGCAATTGGCCCAGCGTGTCGGGGCGGACCACGTGACAAGGCTCGACCGGGCAGTTTCCCCAGCCGGCGAGAAGCTCGTGTGTGTTAGCGACGGTCGACATGCTGCTTCCAATGACTGACGACGACTCCCGACAGCGTACACGTCTCGTCGCAATCGGCGCCGAACTCTCGCAGGTCGGTCGCCGGGGCCAGGTCTTCGACAAACCAGATGCCGGACGAGTTTTTGAAGGCTTCCTTTAATAATCCTCGAATCTCAGCCGCTTCGTGGGGCGTCCGCGGCGAGTGAGGCACATAGAACCAAGGAACCTGGTCCCAGCGATCGGAACCGGAAAGGTGCTTCAGCCCCGGCGAAGCGAGCGGTCCCGTGACCACCACCCACTCCCGCGGCCGGCGCTTGCCGGCGATGTGGGCCTGCATCATCCGATAATCGAAGCGCATGTAGCCCGGCACAAGTTCGACATCGGCGGTCACCATTTGAAGGACCAACAAGGCGAACGCCAGCCTGCCGGCCGCGCGTGAGACAACATGCCGCCGCAACAGCACCATACCGGTCGCATAGAGCAAAAACAGCAGCGGCGTCAGCGGCAAGGTATGCCGGACCGCTCCGAAGGGGTGAGCACCGACGCCGGCCAGCAAAAGAAACACAAGGAACGTCGACAGAGAAAGGGCGGCGATCAACTTGGCTTGTGTCCCGCGGCGGAGGGCGGCGGCAAGCACGCCCGCCAGCGGCAAAAAGCCGATCAGTGACACCTTGTGCCAGGCCGGACTTAAGTGGCCCATATATTCGCTGAAAGTGGTGTGCCCTACGAAACCGCTAAGATTGGTCGTTAAGAATGTCTTGAGCGAGGCATAGGAGCCGAGCTCGAAGAAATAGCGCGCCAGAAAATCGGAGTTGCCTGTGCCATGCGTGGCGATTTGCGGGCACATGAATGCAAAGATATTCAGCGCCGCGGCCAGGGCGGTGGTCGCGGCTACCGCGCCGCCCAGAGCGGCGCCGCGGAGCGTGAGTCGTCCGGTGGCGAGCGAGAACGCCGCGCTGACGGTCAAGACAATGGCGACGACGATGATGTTGGCGTATTGCACCGAGATGGCCGCCGTGGCGCTGGTGGCCAGAAATGCCGCGTGGCCCGGCGTCGCACGCCGCCGGAACCTGCCGAGACTGAGAAGAAAGCAAAGCAGCGCCGCAATCCCTAGGCTGTAGGGACGCGATTCGCACGAATAAAAGACATAGCTGGGTGCGACCGCATTCAGGGCCGCAAGCAGCACCGCGCCCCGCAGGCCGAGCCACAGCTTGCCCACATACCACGCCAGCACCACGGCCCCGACGCCGCCCGCCACCGCGGGAAAACGCAGCATGGCGTCGCTGTGGTGCAGGCAGAGCGCCGCGTGGGCCAGCAGTGCGTAACCGGGCGGATTGCGGTCGAGCAAACGCAGCCGCGAGAAGACTTCGGGCAACGACGGCGCCGACGAGATTTGGTATTGGATCAACTCGTCGCCCCAAAGATCGCGGTCGATGAGGTTCGGCGCGCGCAAGGCAATCGCCAGGCCGACGATGGCCACCAGCAGGGCCGCGGGGCTTCGACTTAGTGACATAACCGCTTTGGGTTTCTTGGATGGACTGCGGCCGCAATTCTATCGCGACCGGCGCTTTTGGCCCAAGATCAGCTTGCCTGACGCGGGACCAGGGGATGCCGGAAACGGCCCGACAAGCTAAGATTATGCGTAGGTCAGGCTTTCCAGCCTGACGTGTCGTGAAAAGGGCCACGTTTTTGCTTGGGAGACTGTCATGCCGTCGCTTCGCCTTAAGATAACGGTCGTCTGTTTCACCGCCTCGATCATTTCGACCTCCACAGTCCGTGCCGCCGATGGCAAAAAGGACGACGGCGACCAGGCCCGACAGCGGGCGGTGGGCAAGGCGATCGACTATCTGCGTCAGAAGGGTCAGGCCGAAGACGGCTCGTTCAGCCGGCAAGCGGGTCCCGCCGTCACGGCGCTCGTCACGACCGCGTTGCTGCGCAGCGGCCTCTCGGCGAAAGACCCGATGGTGGCCAAGGCGCTGAAATACGTGGAAGGCTTCGTGCAGGACGACGGCGGCATCTATCACAGCGGCAGCGCGCACCAGAACTACGAGACCTGCCTGGCCATGCTCGTCTTCGGAGAGGCCAACCGCGACGGCCGCTACGACAAGCTGCTGAAGAACGCCGAACGCTTCGTCACGGGTCTGCAATGGGACGAAGCCGAAGGCCAGGACGAATCGAGCTTCAACTACGGGGGCGCCGGATACGGCGGCAAGAAACGGCCCGACCTGTCAAATACGGGTTTCTTCATCGATGCCCTGAAGGCCGCCGGCAACGGACCCGACGACGAGGCCATGAAGAAGGCGCTGATCTTCGTCTCGCGATGCCAGAACCTGGAGACCGAGCACAACACGACGCCCTTTGCGGCCAAGAACCCCGACGGCGGTTTTTATTACACCGTGGCGGCGGGCGGCGAGAGCTTTGCCGGCAAGCTCGACAACGGCGGCCTGCGCAGTTACGGCTCGATGACCTACGCCGGGCTGAAGAGCATGATCTTCGCCGGAGTCGGAGCGGACGATGCGCGTGTCCGTGCTGCGGTCGAATGGGTGCAAAAGAACTATTCGCTGGACACGAACCCCGGCATGGGCGACGCCGGCCTCTATTACTACTACCACACCTTCGCCAAGGCGCTCGACGCTCTCGGCCAGGACCAGCTTGTGGCAGCCGACGGCACGAAGCACAATTGGCGTGCGGAGCTGGCGGCCGAGTTGGCCAAGCGCCAGCACGAAGACGGTTCGTGGACCAACTCCAATGCCCGCTGGCTGGAAGGCGACGCCAATCTCGTCACCGGCTACGCCTTGCTCGCGCTTTCCTACTGCCGGCCGCACGAAAAA
>DATLUO010000108.1 GCA_035533075.1 Pirellulales bacterium
CATTGAGTCGCGCCGATGGTGGGCCGGCGCTCGCAAGCTCGCTGGTCCCACCCTACAGTGCTACCAAAGGGCAACATGAGTTTCCGGCGGTGTCTCCCGTGTGATTGTGGGGACGTCGGGGCGAAATGTTTCACAAAGGCCACGCGGCGCCCGCGGGAGCACCTTTGCGCAACGTGGTCTTGTATCAGGATTTGCGATCTACCTCCAGGCCGGATGTCGCCTTTTCGCAGCACAGCGGTTTGGGTTCAACACGGTGCATGCCAGCGATCTAAGTCTCTATTTAACAAACACTTATGACACCCAACGGCTTCATGGGGGAACCGCTGGCACGTCGTCTGCTTTTCGTTCGGTCATACCCGAAACAACCAGCAGAGGCCCGCCATGACCCAGACATCCCGCGTTGTCAACTCCACCACCGACGAGCTTCCCCAGGATTTGATCGACTTGACCGCGGCCATCGATCACCTGCCGGTGGAATACCTGGAAATGATTCGGCCGGTGTTGAACCGCGTGATCGACAGCACGCGTCGCCGCCGCCGGATTTTGCACCTGGTGCAGGACGCCCTCAGCCAATTGCGGCTCGACATGAAATACCTGCTGTTCGACTTGGAGGCCACGCGACGCGAACGCGACGAGTACCGCCGGCAACTGGAAGCCTGAAGCGATGGTGTGAAGTAAAATGCGCGAAAGCGTTGCGACATGGGCCGCGCTGGCATAGGATGAAGAATTCAATGGTCCCCGACGCCACGTCGCACGCGCTCCACAGCAGGCGAGGGCAAGTCGGGCGCCGATTTTGGAACCGGGGAGCCTGCCATGGCCGAGCTCACGGCTGAACAAATCGCTCAGCGCGCGTTCGACCTCGACCTGCTTAGCGAACGACAACTCCAGGAAATCTGGGGCGACTTCGGACGTCGCAACGTTCCTGCCGACGAATTCGTGCAGTTTGTGCTGCGCCGTGAGTTGCTCACGAATTTTCAGCTCGACCGCCTGCTCAAGGGCGAACGGTCCGGCTACTTCTACGGCGATTACAAGGTGCTCTACATGGTGGCTGGCGGAAGCTTTGCCCGCGTGTATCGCGCCGCCCATAAGGAGACGGGCGTCGTGCGGGCGCTGAAAGTCCTCCGCAAGCGCTACAGCGACGACCCCGCCCAGCGGGAACACTTCGTGCGCGAGGGCCAAGTCGGCCTGACGTTGCGGCACGCCAACATCGTGCCGATTTACGAAGTCTATTCCAAGGGCCGCACGCACTTCCTGGTGATGGAGTTCATCGAAGGCCGCAATCTCCGCGAGTTTCTCAAGATTCGCAAGAAACTGGAACCGGCCGAAGCGACGCGGATGATGATTGAGATCACGAGCGGACTGCGCTACGCCTTCGAACATGGCGTCTTTCATCGCGACCTGAAGCTGTCGAACATCCTGATCTCCAGCAAGGGGCAGGCGAAGCTGGTCGATTTCGGCCTGGCCGGCACCGACACCAACGTGGCCGACGAGAGCCTGGGTGAGACGATCAACGCCCGTACCATTGACTATGCGGGCCTGGAGCGGGCCACGGGCGTGCGCAAGGACGATCAGCGCAGCGACATCTACTTTCTTGGCGTCATCTATTATCAAATGCTGATGGGCCAATCGCCGCTGTTTGAGACGCGCGACCGAATTCAGCGGCTGTCGAAGTCGCGATACACCGAATTCGTGCCCATCCAGCAGGCCGACGCGACCGTTCCCAAGATCGTGGCGGCGATCGTGTCGCAGGCCATGCAGATCGAACCGGACAAGCGTTATCAGACCCCCGGCCAGATGCTGGTCGATTTGAACGTTGCCGCCGAACGGCTCGCGGCCGGCGACACGCATGCCGCGGACGAGCAGGTCGCCGCCAGCCGGTGGGAAGCGGACCGCGAACGGATGGCCTCGGCTTTGGCCGCCGACAGCCAGCGCCGCGGACTGATGATTGTCGAGTCGAACGGCAAGATGCAGGACGTCTTTCGCGAAGAGCTGAAGAAGGCCGGTTATCGCGTGCTGGTGATCGGCGATCCGCGGCGGGCGCTGGAGCGGTTTCAGGACGATAAAAAGCCGGCCGACGTGATCGTGTTCAGCACCGGGCAAATCGGCGAGCCGGCGCTGACCACGTTTCAAGAGTTCGCCGCCGGCGAGCAGACCAGTTCGGTGCCGGCCATTCTCCTGTTGGCCCCGGAACATCGCTCCTGGTCGAAGCAGGTCGAAGCGAGCCTCGCGCCGCACCGGATCGTGATGCAGATGCCGATCAAGCTCAGCCAACTGCTGGAGGCGATGAGCAAGATGCTGTCGCCCAAGGCGGCGTGAGCTCGCCCGCGCCTTACTTGCCCGGCAGCACGAGTCCCATCTCGCCCATCAGCAACTGCATGTCTTCCCAGACGTCCTTCTTGGCCGCCGGGTTGCGCAAGAGATAGGCTGGATGGTAGGTACACAAGACCCGGCAGCCGCGATACTCGAAGAACCGTTTTCGC
>DATLUO010000109.1 GCA_035533075.1 Pirellulales bacterium
GCGAAAACGGTTCTTCGAGTATCGCGGCTGCCGGGTCTTGTGTACCTACCATCCAGCCTATCTCTTGCGCAACCCGGCGGCCAAGAAGGACGTCTGGGAAGACATGCAGTTGCTGATGGGCGAGATGGGACTCGTGCTGCCAGGCAAGTAGGGTGGGACCAGCGAGCTTGCAAGCGCCGGCCCACCATCCGAAAAGGCAGAAGGCAGAAGGCGCACGCCGCGCGGTTGAGTCGCGCCTTGCCGTAGAAACCGATCCCGACGTTCGCCGTGAACTGGGCGAAGCGTGAAGTGCGATTCGGCATAAGCCCGAGCCGCCGCCATTTTTTACCCGGTTGTCGAAAAAACACAACGGCCCCCGATTTGCACGCAAATGCCTTTGTACGGAACAGCATCGGCGCGGTCGCCGGAAAGGCAGAGGCCACATGAGCAAGGGCGTAAATCATCACCGCACCTCGGTTCGCCGACTTTTCCAGGGCAATCGCGCGCTGAGTCTGGGGGCGGGTGCGCTGTTCTTGGCCTCGGCGGCGGGATGGGCGTGGCGCAAGTTCAGCTCAGAATTAGAGATCGCACCAGGCTGGCCAGGAAAAACGCCGCACTGGACTTCCAGCGCCAAGCAAGGTGTCGGCACCGCGTGCGGTCCCGGCTCGAACCTATGGTTTACGCTTAACCACGGCATCGTCACCGAGGTCTTTTTTCCGCGAGTCGACCAGCCGGCCGTCGCTCAGATGGGACTGGTCGTCACCGCCTCCGACGGCTTTTATTCGGAAGAGAAGAACGATGCCGAGCACTCGATCGAATACGCGCGTGACGGCGTGCCGCTCTACCGTCTCAGGAACACCTGTCTCGCAGGCCGCTACCGGACCGAAAAGCAAATCTTTTCGCATCCGCGTTTCCCGGTGCTGCTGCAAAAAACGCGCTTTGTGCCTTTGTCAGGCAGTCTCGCTGATTATCGCCTGCACGTCCTGGTCAACCCGCACTTGGGCAACCACGGTTGGCTCAACCAGGCCTGGCTGGGCGACTACAAAGGCGAGGCGATGTTGTTCGCGGAAGAAGACGGGCACATGCTGGCACTCGCTTCGTCCGCGGGATGGAAAAAACGCTCGGTCGGATTCACCAGCGTTTCGGACGGCCGCCAGCAACTCCGCCGCCACGGACGGCTGACGCAGACCTACCGCCGGGCGCCGCCCGGCGACGTCAGCCTCGTCGGCGAAATCGACCTCAGCCAGGGCGGCGAGTTCGTGCTGGCGTTGGCGTTTGGGGCAGCGCCGCAAGAGGCGGGTCTGCGAGCACGACAATCACTGTTGGCCGACTTCGACGCTCTGCGGGAAGACTACGTGGCCCCATGGCGCAATTGGCAAGCCGGCCTGAACTACAGCGACTTGGCTCCCAGCGCGTCGCGCGATCTGTCTCGTGTCAGCGCGATGGTGCTGTGCGCCCACGAAGACAAGAGCGTGCCGGGCGCGTTCGTTGCCAGCTTGACGGTTCCCTGGGGCCAGGCGCGAAAGACGAACGACGTGTTCGGGCCTGTAGGCTATCACGTCGTCTGGCCGCGTGATCTGTATATGACCGCCGGCGGCCTGCTGGCCGTGGGCGACCGCCGCGCCGCGCGACGGGCCTTGGAATACTGCCAGGCCACGCAGCAAAACAATGGTGGCTGGCCGCAGAACCAGGCTGTGAACGGCCAGGCCGTGTGGACCGGCAAGCAACTGGGCGAAACCTCGATGCCCGTGCTGCTGTTCGACCTCATCAATCGGGCGGGTTTGCTTACCGACGAAGATCGGCGGCGGTTCTGGCCGATGCTGCGCGCCGCCGCCGCGCACATCGTAAAGAGCGGTCCCTGGGCCGAGCAAGACCGCTGGGAAAATGCCCGCGGCTTCACGCCGTTCACCTTGTCGAACATGATCGCGGCCCTGGTCGTCACCGCCGAGCAGGCCGATAAGCAGGGCGCAACGATGATGGGCGCGTTCTTTCGCGAAACGGCCGATTCATGGCACGACTCGATTGATTATTGGACCTACGTCCACGACACACCGCTGGCCCGCGAAGTCGGCGTGCCGGGTTATTATCTCCGCGTCGCGCCGCCCGACCGACACGGCGAGCCGGTGAAGTATTCGGGCCACTCGGACGAGTTGTGGTATCGCCCGGAGCGCGATCAAGACCTTCCACCGTGGCAAATCGTGAGTGTCGACGCCTTGGCCTACGTCCGCTTCGGTTTGCGAGCGCCGGACGATCCGCGCATTCTCGATACGATCAAGGTCATCGACGCCGTATTGAAGACGGATACGCCGTATGGCCCCTGCTGGCACCGTTACAATCACGACGGCTACGGCGAAAAGGAGGACGGCTCACCGTTTGATGGCCGTCGCGGCATCGGGCGGCTCTGGCCGCTCTTGACCGGCGAACGGGCCCACTACGAGTTGCTCGCCGGGCGGCCCGACGAAGCCCGGCGGCTGATGGCCGCCATGGAGCGATTTGCCAATGAGGGAAAAATGATGCCCGAGCAAGTCTGGGATACCGACGATATTGCCTCGCGCGAGCTTTATTTTGGCCGGCCGGCCGGATCCGCCATGCCGCTCGCCTGGGCGCACGCCGAGTATATCAAGCTCCGCCGCTCGCTGGCCGAAGGCCGTGTCTACGACCTGCCGCCTCAAACCACGCAGCGTTATCTGATCGAGGGCATTGAGTCGCGGCTTGTCATCTGGCGGCCCAACCATCGCCGCAAAGTAATACCGCCCGGCAAAACCTTGCGGGTGATGCTCGACGCTCCGGCAACCATTCTCGTCGAATGCGACGGCTCCTCTGGAAAGCGGCGGATCGAAACCTCCGATGCCGAAATTGGCGTCTTCTACGCCGATCTGCCAACCGAGAATCTCGGCGACGGCGAGGCAGTGCGGTTCTGCATCCATGAGAAGACGAACAAGCGGTTGCTCCCGGCGCCATGGCAAGTCACGCGCTGCACGGCGGTTTCGGCCGAGACCGGGCCGGAGGCGATGGGCGCCAAGGCAAGGTAACTCACCCGATGATTCAAGCCATGGCCAAAACCACCGTCTCCGATTTGTTGATCGACCGGCTCATCGAATGGGGCGTGTCGATGATCTTTGGCTATCCGGGCGACGGCAACAACGGCATCCTGGAGGTCCTGCGAACGCGGCAAGACAAATCCGCTTCATCCAGGTGCGGCACGAGGAAGGCGCCGCCTTCATGGCCTGCGCCTACGCCAAGTTCACCGGCAAGCTTGGCGTCTGTCTCTCCACCTCGGGGCCGGGCGCCGTGCATCTGCTCAACGGCCGAACGCCAAGCGCATCGGTCTGACCATCGTCCGCGACAAAATTCGCGACTATTCGGGGGCGTGAGCAATACCCAGCCCCTTGCAACTTTCTTCGTAGCTGTTCTCCAGATCAAGCGGAATGGCGAGGTCGTCGGCCAGCCACAAGGGCATGGTGGGCAGAGCTTCTCGTAGAGAAAGCGTCTCGGCCCAGGCTTCCAACTGCCAGTCGTCGCCCTGCTTCGTCATGCGGCAGGCCACTGAATAAAGCGGCTCGGAACCTAGGCGCGGATCGGACCGGCCCAAGAAGTCGAGTAACTCCGCGTAGAGGCTTGGAGTGCGCGTCGTTACGATGTTGACAATCACCACCGAAACCCGCTCGCGCAGCAATCCCGCGCATTTGGCGACGAACGCCCGCCGACTTGCTGAACGGTCCTTATTCGATGGGCTGACGATTTCCACCGCCGCCACCAAGCGGGTACGTCGCCGCCCATCGTAGACCTGCACTTCGTACACTTCCTCGCCGGGCAGGTTCGTGGCCACGACGAGCGTTGGCTGGGGGGGGGCCCAGACCGCCGTCGCCACGCCGCCGTGGCCTTCCTCGCGCTGCGCGCGGGCCGTCCCTTCGGATTCGTAGGTGATCACATCGATTTCCGCGCTCCGTCCGGAATGCACGCTCGGCTCGGCGAAATATCCCGGCGGAAGCTTCTGGCCCAACCCAACCACCATCATGACCGGCCACGTCGCGTGCATAGCTTCCCAGTGGCGCTGCTCGTCAAGCGGGGGACGAAAATGATCACGCAAGGGCATCGGAGGGGTTCCTCGAGGCGGATGTCGTCAAAACCACATTCTAACTTGCAAGCCGAGAGGCCGTCGATAACGGCAGCCGCGGGGTTACTGGGCGGGGCACGAGAAATGCAACGCGCTAACGGCCGGATAAAGGCGCCGGCTTCATTCGCACGCTTAACGAAATGCACTTGCTCCCGACACTTTCCGCCCCCCTGCACGGCATCTCGACGAATCGCCTTCCGTCGACGCGGCTGCGCTAGCGGCCGAGCGGCGGCGGAATATGTCGGGCGAAGTCCGCTTCGACGCCGGCAGCCATTGCGCGAACCGATTCGCCAAGGCGTACCGATCGTCGGTTTGGAACCGAGCTGCGTGGCCGTCTTTCGCGACGAGTTGCGGAACCTATTTCCGAGCGATCTCGACGCCCAGCGGCTCTCTCAGCAGGCGTTTACATTGGGCGAGTTTTTAGCGAAGCACGATTACCGTCCTCCGCCGCTCGATCGCCGCGCCGTGGTACACGGACATTGCCACCAGAAGTCGATCATCCGCATGGAGGGCGAGGAGAAAATCCTGCAGCGCATGGGGCTGGACTATGGCCAGATACTCGACTCGGGTTGCTGCGGCATGGCCGGCTCGTTCGGCTTTGAGGAAGGGAATTACGACATTTCGATGAAGATCGGCTCGCAACAATTGTTCCCCGCAGTCGCCGCCGCCGAGGGAGATACGCTGATCATCGCCGACGGCTTTAGCTGCCGGCATCAAATCGCGGAAGGGACGAACCGCCAGGCAATGCACTTGGCACAAGTGCTGAAGATGGCGCTCGATAGTGGGCCCAGGGGACCAACAGGCGCTTTCCCCGAAGTCCGCTATCCCACCGCGCGGCTCGATGGCCCCGAGCGCTGGAAGCAAACCTTGCGCACGGCGGCGATCGGTGGACTTTGCCTCGGCGGTGCCGCGGTCGCAGTGCTGCGGCGCGAGAAATGCTCAGTCGCAGGCGGCGCCGCTAAGGGAATTGTTGGTAGGGCGAGCTTGCCGAAGGAGACCATCACCATGTTTTCGATAACCACCAGGCATATCAGCCGAAGCAACGTCGCGAACTGGCAGCAAGAGCACCCCTGGGAACCGTCCCCAAAATCGTTTCCTCAGCCGGTGCCCCTGGTCTGCCAATCCGATCTTATCAATCCGATGCTGCGGGCAGGCGACATTGCCGCCAAGGGAGTGCGTGTCTGCGATCAGAGGCTCCCGGTCGTCGAGGCGGTGCGGTTACTGGCGGAGTGCGAATCGGGCTTGCTGGCGGTGGTGGAGGGCGGCAAGCCGGTGGGAGTGCTAACCGAGCGCGATGTGGTCCGTGCGCTGGCGAAAGGTTTGATGGAATTCTCGCGATCGCCGGTCGGAAGCGTGATGTCGAAGGAGTGGGCGCAGGTGCGCGACGATGCCACGCTCGACAAGCTGCTCGCGTGCTTCGGCAGCCGAGGCACGCTCGTCGTCGATCGGCATGGCGGCTTGATCGGCATCATTTATTGGCGTTGCCTGGCGAGTCACTTCTCCGAACGAGGGCTGGGCAGGGCTTTGGCGAAACTCTTTGAGCGGTCTTTGAAATAGCGATGCACGAATTGGGTTTTCCGTGGGAGATTCGCGTCGCGCACTGGTTCAACGTGTTGTTTCTCACGTTGCTGGCGCGCAGCGGTCTGGCGATCCTTTCCGCCCATCCCAAGCTTTATTGGAACATCGACGCCTGGCCGACGAGCGAATGGCTGGACCTCTTGCGCAAACCGCTTCCCCAAGACCGCATGTGGTGCTCGACCGACGAAGAAGGCGAGTGGCGCGGTTGGCTGGCTTTGCCCGGCGGCGATGGTCTCGGACTGGGCCGCTACTGGCACTTCTCGACTGCGGCGCTGTGGGTGATTTGCGGCCTATGCTACGTGGCGGTGCTGTTCACGTCGGAGCAATGGCGGCGGCTCGTGCCGGCCTCCTGGGAAATCTTCCCCTGCGCGTGGCGGACGCTCGTCGCCTATTTGGAGCTGAAGTCGCCGGAACCGCACCCACCCTTCACCTATTCCAGCGGGTTGCCGTTCAACGCCCTGCAGCAGCTCACCTACTTCGGCGTCGTCTTTCTGTTGACGCCGCTGCAAATCCTGACCGGGCTGGCGCAATCGCCCACCATCCTTGCGCGGTTCCGCTGGTATGAGCGTTTATTTGGCAATCGACAGGCGGCGCGAAGTCTGCACTTCATCGGTCTGGTGTTCTTCGGCGGCTTCTTGGCTATTCATCTGGTGATGGTCTTCTGGCACGACTTCGCCAAAGAGATGGACAAGATGGTGCTCGGCCGTACTCGCTCCGACGGGTCGACCGAAGGGATCTGGTTGGGAATGGCGATCATCGGTGGCATCGTCTTGTTTCACATGGCGGCCAACCTTGCGTCGGCCTACGCCAAGCGGACGGTCCACAGGATGCTGGCGATGGTCTATGGGCCGCTGCGCTGGTTGCTGTTGTACGGCGTGAAAAGCGTGCAGGTCCGCGACGAATCGGAGATATCGCCTTACCATCGCACCAACGGTTATCCACCCATTTCCGCCTACCCGCAGGCCAAAGGAGACGACGACACCTACGAGCGGCTGTTGGCGAACGATTTTCGCGACTACCGCCTGGAAGTGACGGGCCTGGTGGAGCGGTCGCTACGGCTGTCGCTGGACGACCTGCGGGCCATGCCCAAGCAGGAGCAAGTGACGCTGCACAATTGCATTCAGGGTTGGACCTCGATCGGCAAGTGGGGCGGAGTGCGGCTTGCCGAAATCCTCAATCGCTGCCAGCCGTTGCCGGCAGCCAAGTACCTGGTGTTTTACTCCTTCGGCAAGCACGAAACGTCAGGCCAGTGCTACTACGAGTGCGTTTCGCTCGACATCGGTCGCTATCCGCAGACCCTGCTCGCCTATGAGCTGAACGGCGAGCCGCTACCGTTGCAACACGGCGCACCGCTGCGACCGCGGTTCGAAACCAAGCTCGGTTTCAAGATGGTCAAGTTCTTGCGTGCGATCGAAGTGGTGGACGATTATCGCAGAATCGGCGGCGGCATGGGCGGCGTCCGCGAAGACAAGCAGCAGTTCGACATGGGTGCGGAGATTTAAGGTGACGACGACTTTCATAGGCAAATCAACTCCCATCTGGGATGACGTCCAGATCGAATCCTTCCAGCGTTTGACTCAGCCCGGCCGGTTCGATGCCGTGGTGGTGGGTGGCGGCATGACCGGGTTGTCGGCCGCCTATTTCCTTAAACGGGCTGGCCAGTGCGTCTGTGTATTGGAGCGCGATTCTCTTGCCGGCGGCGACACCAGCCACACGACCGCGCATCTTACCTGTGTCACCGACGAACGATTGACGAAGCTCGTCCGATTCGTCGGCCGCGACCGGGCGGCATTGACCTGGTACGCCGGTACGAGCGCTCTTGATCTCATTGAGCAGGTTGTGACCGAGAACGCCCTTGACTGCGATTTCCGCCGCACTCCCGGCTTCCTCTGTTCAGCCATCGACGGGAAAGACGATGAAAGAGACCAACTGAAAGACGAGGCGGAGCTTGCCCGTGAGCTGGGATTTGACTTGGACTACGTCGACGATGTGCCGGCCATCCACAAGCCTGGCATCCGCATTCGCGACCAGGGGAAGTTTCATCCGAAGGCGTACCTTGCCGGACTAGCGCGATTGGTTCAGGGCGATGGGAGCGTCATCCACGAGCATAGCGAAGTGTCGGGTATTGAAGATGATCCCCTCGTCGTCGTGGCGAACGACGTAAGAATCGAGTGCGACTACGTCGTGATCGCGACGCACGTGCCTCTCACCGGGAAAGGCGGCCTGCTCAAGGCTTCGCTTTTGCAAACGAAGCTGGCCGGCCAGACGTCGTATGTTGTCAGTGGCCTGCTGCCGGCGGGCCTGGAACCTGATCTCAGTCTTTGGGACACCAGCGATCCCTACTACTATCTGCGCATTGATGCGGGGCAGCAGTATGATCGGGTGATTTTTGGCGGCAACGATCACAAAACGGGCCAGGAAGCCGACACGGAATCGCGATACCGGCAACTCGAAGCGATGCTGCTGCAAGTCTTGCCAAAGACGAAACTCGATCATCGTTGGTCCGGGCAAGTCATCGCGACTCCAGATGGGTTGCCCTTCATCGGCGAGTCGTCCCCGCGGCAGTTTGTCGCTGCCGGGTTCAATGGCAATGGCATCACCTTTGGCACGCTGGCGGGAATGATGGCCCGCGACGCCATGCTGAGCCGCGCAAACCCCTGGCAGGACCTGTTCTCCGTCGAACGAAAGATGGTGCCCAAGGGCGCCTGGGACTACATCAAGGAGAATCTCGACTTCCCGTATTACCTGGTCGCAGACCGACTCGCTCGACCGGCGAAAACGGAAGCCGCCGACGTCAAGCCCGGTGAGGGACAAATCGCAAAAATCGACGGGAAGCGAATCGCCTGCTCGCGCGACGAGAAAGGTACGTTGCACCTTGTCTCGGCGATCTGCACGCACCTGGGCTGCGTCGTTCGCTGGAACCCCGCCGAGCGGTCATGGGACTGTCCGTGCCACGGTTCTCGGTTCCGGCCGGACGGCAAAGTCTTGGCCGGGCCGGCAGAATCTCCGTTGCAGCCGGTCGAAGGGCCGGAGAGCGTGCGTTCGGGCGACCATTAAAACACGGCCCTGCCATGCGAAAGCCAAGCAGACGTAAGCAGCCGGCGCTATGGCTGCTCGTACGGCAGCCGACGACCATAGACCTTCTCCGTGAACCTGGCCCAGGCGTCTTCCATGCTCAGGCCAGGAAACTTCATCGCTTCGGTGTCGGTCTCGCCCAATTTCAGACGCCCTGCTTCCCAGAGATGGCGGACCGCCTGGGCCGAAAAGCCGAGCAGCCGGGCGCCCACAACATCGGCCGCCACGGGATCGCGGCTGGCAATGACCAGCCCCGTTTCGACGCAATGGCCGAGCAGCGGTCCGGTGCCGATCATTGCCGGGTGACCCACGGTCACCGCCAGCGCAATCGGAAACCGCTTGGCCATCGAGGCGATAAACGTGTGCATGTCGTCGAAGAAACCGTGCTTGTGCTTTTGCTTGGAGCGAGGGTGCCCGTAATAGTCGGCGGCCGGGTACGACATCGCAATGTTTTTCAGGGCCAGCGTTACGGTCGCAGTTTCGTGCAACTTTAACTGGTTCACCGCCACGAGCGTCTCGTACTCCAAAACGCGCGGATTGACCGTCACCTTTTGTTGTGGTCCCTGCACTTCCGGCTCAGCCGCCGACTCAAGCTGAACCTCGATGAAGGGGGGCCGGTTGTGATCGAAGAAGATCGCGCCCTCTTCTTCGACGACTTTCATCAGCCCGGCGAGTTTGAAGACCTCATCCGTTTCTGCGCTCCCGGCGCCGCCGGTGACGACCAGCTCCCTTGGACCAAACTTCTTCAGGTGCCGGATCACGGCCCGAAGCGTATCGGGCTGAGTGACGCCGGTCGTATCGTCTTTCGACGCCCAGGTATCATTCGGCTTGACCGCGACGAGCTTGCCTCGCACGATTGCCTCGAGTTCGAGATGATCCAGCGCCTCGCGAACGGCCCGGCCGATATCGACGTTTTGAGCAATTGCGACGGTGGCCATGAGTTTTGTTCTCCGTGGACGTCCAAAGGGCATTCTGGTCAAGCGCCGACGCCCCCTGACGCTCTTGAAGGCAAGTGGTCAATATCCCTGATGAATCCGATCGAGCAGCGGCTGGGTTGTTGCGGACGCCAGCAACTGCAATGCCGAAACCGCCGACAAACTCCTCTGGCAGGCAAAATGCGGCGAAGATCGTAACGGATCGCTCTCCGCCGGCAGAAGTCGCGGTCTCAAATTGACCACGGCGGCGCGTGGCAGGGCGACGGCATCCGCAGGACAAGCGGCAGTTCCACATGGGCGCGGAAATCTAACGCGACAACAGTGGCCCGCGGATGCCCGCAGCAAAAAATACTACGAGTGTGGCCGCACCAACCGAAGTCGCAACTGGCGGACGCCCTCGCCCGCGATAGCCACGATGGCGACGCCCGTGCAGATGATTCCCGCTTCCTTCAAGGTGGCTTGCATTCCGCCCAGCGCGATCAAGAGGGTAGTCGCCGACGCCGGGGGATGCGAGGCGCGCAGCAGCGACGTTCCCAACATCGTGATCAATACTGCGAGCAGCGCCGCCTCGAGTCGCACCGTCGGCAAAGTATGGCTGGAAAGTACCGAGGGAGCTGCGCTGGCGTCGAAGACGGCCACGGCGGCGAACGCCGACAACAGGCCCAGCAGGTGCCCGACGACCACATTGTAAAAACGCGCGCTCGGCAAGTGAGGAGCTTCGGCTTGCAGGAAAGCGGTCGGACCAAGGCTCGGAAACAGCCAGGGTTGGCCGATCACATAGCCAAGCAGGCCGGGAATCGCCAGCAGAAACGTGACGGTCAACGGCGCCCAGACGGCATCGGGCACCGCCACGCGTTTATCACTCGTACTCCTTGCACGAGGCTTGTCGCCGGTGCGGTTTTGGAAAACATCGGTTCGGCTCACGTTGGCACCTCGTCCGCGGAATTGCTCACCGCCACGCGTTTTTACTCCGGCCAGTTGACGCAAGAGGGATGCCATATTCGCTCCCGCAATACGACAATTCACGGAACAATACTTGCTTGCGCCCCAGCCTGGCTTCCAGGGGCCACTCTGCCGCGGCGCCCAGACCATCAAGTCCAAGCGAAACGGTGGCTGAACCGCAAGCATCGACGACCAATTAATGGTTCTGCGGGACGATGCCAGGTGACACTCGAGTTCGAACCCTGCCAAAGCGAAAGACAATACGATAGACTGGCAATTTTACATGCGCAGGGAGCGGCATACATGGATGATTCGTTTTCGCCCGACGTTGTGCGACGGGCACTCGTACAGCGTTTGGAGAGCCTTCAACGCGCAGGAATACAGGAAGTTCCGCGGCCGCGGGGCGCGGCGGTGGCAAGCGGTGCCGTCTCGCCGCCATTGCCTGCCACCAACTTGCCCGACCGACCTGTCGTCGCTCACCCGCCCAATAGCACCGCGGCTGTGCATGTCGCGCAAGCATCGCCAGCGCCGGTCCGCGCAGGGGCAACTGTGGACAAGCCGGCGCTCACGGCGAAAAACGCTTCACTGTTTGCCTCGCCCGCCTGGGACGGGGCGCCCAAGCTGCCGCACGCCGAACGCGAGATGGCGCTCAATCTGATTTGCGGGCAAGTGCGCGGCTGCGAGCGCTGCGGCGAACTGGCCGCCACGCGCAAGCAAACGGTGTTCGGCGTCGGCAACGCCAGTGCCCGGCTGTGCTTCATGGGCGAAGCGCCGGGCGCCGACGAAGACGCCCAGGGCGAGCCGTTCGTCGGCCGGGCCGGACAATTGCTCAACAAAATCATCGAAGCCTGCACGCTGCGACGACAGGACGTTTACATTCTCAACACCCTCAAGTGCCGCCCACCGGGCAACCGCAATCCGCTGCCGACCGAGACGGCCAACTGCCGCGAGTATCTCG
>DATLUO010000110.1 GCA_035533075.1 Pirellulales bacterium
CGCCGCGCGCCTGCTCGGCGACAAGCAAGCCGGTTTCGACCGCTTGCTCGACCAGATTGCCACCATGAATACCGACGAAGCCGAGCTCTTCGCCACCGCCTACGCCGCCTGGAACGATCTCCTCATCGACGGCCGACCGGCCGACGAGAAGAGCATCCTCGCCGAGATTTACGGCTGGCACGAATCGAAGGAGAAATTCACGAGCGCTCGAATACGCAAGCGCCTGGAATGGATGCGGTCGAACAACTATGTGCCAACCGGGCAAGGCCAGAAGACGAAGCCCTTGCGAAACCAGGCGGCGAAGTTCGGGGGCAAACGAGGCGCTCGCCGCAAGTGAACCCGTCGCTTCCACAGCTTTATGGCATCGAGACGAAGCTCGCATCTGCGCCATGCCGGGCAAAAATGAACGAGCGTCGATTGACGAACCGACCTTTCGCGAATAGTATCTGGTAGGCGTTCCAGAGGTTCCGCATGAATTTTCGCCGTCCCAATGTATCGTACATCGAAGGCGAGAGCATTGCGCCCACGAACCTGTGCAAGCGCAAAGTCGAAGACTACGCCGGCAGCGTTGCGAAGATCGCCGAGTTCGACGTCGGCGACGATCCGGCGGAATTAGTAAGGCGGTTGTCGGGACGGATCAGCTACCATGACATCGACGAATGGCTGATTGAAGACGGATCGATTTACGTGCATGAGAAGTCGAATTTCGACATTCTGCTTGCGCACTACACGAGCCCGCTAAGAGACCGGTTCACCGTGGCCCACGAGCTCGGCCATTATTTCCTGCACTCGAATCAAGGCGAGCAGCCGATCATCGCCTATCGAAAGGGTTCGACGCGCATTGAGTGGGAGGCGAATTGGTTTGCCGCGGCGCTGCTCATGCCGCGCGACAAGTTCAAGGCAGCCTGTGCCAAAATCGACAATTTGGCGGTGATCGCCGCGAGGTTTGGGGTTTCGACCGATGCCGCCCGAGTCCGACGCGACGCCATTGGATGACCCCTGGCGTTGGAAACTTCGTCTCTTCGCAAGCGCCGATCTCGTCGGCTCTACCGCGTTCAAGGCGGCGCACGGCGACTCTCGCTGGGCGGCGACGTTCAAGGAGTTCTTCTCCGACTTTCCGCAGTTCGTCGAGGCTGACTACGCCGAGTTGCCGCCGAGGTTGCGCGGCTCCGCCGTACGCTTGAAGCCCTGGAAGTTTTCGGGCGATGAGATCCTGTTTTGGGTTGAGTTGCGAAGCTTCCGCCACGCGGCGGCGCATGTCCTCGCGCTGAAGCACGCAATTCGCAAGTTTGCGGACGTCTGGGCGGCCAAAGAAATACCTTTGCGATTGAAGGCCACGGCCTGGCTGGCAGGCTTTCCAGTAACGAACACCGAGATTCTCATTGGTGAACCGTCGGACGCTCAGAGGAAGACGCTCGATTTCATTGGCCCATCGATCGATCTCGGTTTTCGGATCGCAAAGTTTTGCGATGCAAGGCGGTTCGTCGTATCGGCCGACTTGGCTTTGATGCTGCTTGACGCCGTCGACGCCCTCGAGGTCGAGCGGCATCACTTTCACATTCATCTGCAGGGTCGAGAACCGCTGAAAGGCGTTATCGGCAACGAACCATATCCGATACTTTGGCTCGACATGCGCGACGGTCTGCCGCTGCTCGAAGAGCGATTGCTTGGCATTCACCGCGACTTTCGTTCCGACGATCTGAAGGATTATTTGCGGCAATTCCTCGACGACACCCCCAAGCTTCGCCGGCCATTCATCGCCGGCGACGCCGATCATCGCTACGGCACTGAAGATCGAGAGCTCGCCGAACTTCGCGAAGAGATGCGCGCCGAGGAGACCAACCGGCACTATCTCAGCCAGGGCGACAGCGAGCCGGCTAGCGAAGGCGCGCCTAGAGAACCATCGCCTCCCCCCGACAAGCTGCGCCCCGACGATCTGACGCTCGGCTATTTTTGAGGTCAGTAGGATTGCGAATGCACTGGACTGACGATATTTCCCTGCTGTTCGAACCGCTTAGAGAATTGTGCCTGGCCACGGACGACGGGGCCACCCGATCGGTGATGGCAGACGGGGCCCCGGAATTATCGGTACGGGAGTACGACAACTGGAACGGTGGAACAACCTATTATGCTCTTGCAATCCATATTCCGGTTCACCTCTATGCAAAGCTGGAAGACGCGATTGAGAATATTGAGCGCAAGATTCTCGCAAAAGTTGAGAAACTGCAGCGGCGAGAAACTCATGACTTCATCCGAGAGGTGCTGATCCAGCCCATGTCCGCGCGGGGCCCTCGAATTGTGCCCTCCTCAGAAAGTTCCTTTTGGCTCGCGGCACATTTTCGGCTCTTCGTTAGCCATTTGAGCGAGAACAAACTCGCCGCGGCAAACCTGAAGTCGGCACTTGCGCCGTACGGCATTTCTGCGTTTGTTGCCCACGAAGACATCAAGCCAACGCAGGAGTGGCAAGATGAAATCGAAAAAGCGCCTTTCTCCATGGACGGCTTGGCAGCGATCCTAGCGCCAAGATTCGGGGAGAGTCTCTGGACCGATCACGAAGTCGGACTCGCCTTGGGCCGAGGCGTAATTGTCTTGCCGATCAGATATGGCCTCGATCCGTATGGCCTTCCTGGAAAATATCAGGGGCTACAGGGCAAAGGACGCACGCTAAGAGAGGTCGCCGAAGCGGTGTTTCGTGCATTTCTCGACAATTCGCGGACTTCGGGGAGATTCGTTTCGTGCCTCGTCGAACAGTACCTGCTTGCGGCGCCTGGTGCGTCCCTCCTCACAAAACTCAAACTGCTGGACCGCGCGGAGGTGATCTCTACTGAACAGCTAAGTAAAATCCGGGAGAAAGCCGCCAACATTCCCGAGCTTCGCGCCGATAGCGAATTCCTCGCGCATGTGAACCGCCTCTTGAACAAGCACGGCGCAGAAAGCGTTCATCCCGAGGCACCGCGTGCCGACTTCCCAGATGACGATATTCCGTTTTGAGTTTAGCGCTCGATGAGTCTCGCAGATACAACCCGCTGGCTCGGCTACCAGGAATCACCAACGCTGGAGTTCAAAAGCGTCCCGGACCCGCGCGGAATTGCCGCGGCGGTGTGCGGCATGTTGAACACCGAGGGCGGAGTCGTCGCCGTGGGCGTTGCCGACGATGGTTCTGTCGTCGGCATTGAGGATGCCGAGAGCAAGGCGGAGGAGATTGGTCGAAGCCTGCGCCAGCGGATTTCGCCCGCCGCGCCCTGGTCGGTCATCAATACCGAGGCCGACGACAAGCCGGTGATCGTCATCGACGTGCCGAACGGACCGCGCAAGCCCTACGTGGTCGAGGGGAAGGTATTTGTGCGCGTCGGAGAGGCAAATCGCGCCGCGTCGGCCGACCACATCAACCGCCTGATTCAGGACCGCATCGGCGCGGACCAGCACTGGGAACAGCAACCCGCCGTCGGTACGGCGACGGAGGACCTCGATTCGCGCGAAGTTGAAAAGACGATTCGCCAGGCGATGGAAGCAGGACGATTCGACGCCAACATCACGGGACATGAAGACGCTCTGCGCCGGCTCAATCTGATTGTCGATGGCCGCCCAATTCAAGCGGCGGTGGTGGCCTTCGGTTCGCAGGTCATGCCGTGGTATCCGCAGTGCAGCTTGCGGTTGGCGTGGTTCCGGGGAGTGACCAAAGATGAGTTCGTCGATCAACGCATTGTCTCGGCGCATGCCTTCGGGTTGCTCGAAGAGGCCAACGGTTTTCTCAAACAGCACGTCCCCATCCGCGGAACATTTAGGCCCGACGAGTTAGTGCGCCAAGACCGCCCTCTTTATCCCATTCTGGCGCTGCGCGAAGCGCTCGTGAATGCGCTCTGCCACCGCGATTATGCCGTCGCCGGCGGCGCGATCAACGTGGCCATGTTTGACGATCGGCTGGAAATCGCCAGCACGGGCACGTTGCCCGGCGGGCTAAGCGTGGCCGACCTGAAGCGAGACCATTATTCGCAGCCCCGCAATCCGCTGCTGGCGGACCTGTTCTATCGCCGCGGCCTGATCGAACTGTGGGGCCGCGGCACACAGAACATGGTGCGGCTGTGTGTCGAAGCCGGTTGCCCGGAGCCGCAGTTCGAAGAGAGAGCCGGTGAGTTCGTCGTGCGATTCTTAGCGCCGAACTTCGCGCCCAACACGCCATCGGGCGTGCAATTGTCCCCGCGTCAGGCGGCCGTCTTTGGGCAATTCCTCGCCAACCCGGTGCAAAGCCTTCGTGAAGTTCGCGACAAGGTCGATCCCAGTCTCTCCGACAGCACCATTCGCAACGTGCTTAACTCCTTGCGCGACTTGGGTTTGATCGAGGCCGTTGGAGTTGGGCGAGGGGCTTTTTGGCGGCTCGTGCGATGGTCGAACGAGTCACGGAACGCCGCGCGGTGGAATGGCACAAAAAGGCACAAAAGGCACAGGAATGACACAGAAAGGCACAATTCGCAGAGCATGAGCACCGCATCGCAACCGATTGTCGGAAAAGCCTGGAACTTCGCCCACGTGCTGCGCGACGACGGCCTGTCGTACATGGCTTATACCGAGCAGATTACGTTTCTGCTGTTCCTCAAGATGGCCGATGAGCAGTCGAAGCCGCCCTACAGCCGCAAGTCGATCGTCCCGCCGCAATTCAATTGGCAAAGCCTCAAGGGCCGCGACGGCGACGAGCTGCTGAACCACTATCGGCACATTCTCGAAGAGCTGGGCAAGAAGCCGGGCATGCTCGGCGAAATCTTCAAACGGGCCAAGCCGGAGATTCAGAGTCCCGCCACTCTGCGGCGGTTGATCGTCGACCTGATCGACGCCGAAGACTGGTCGAAGATGGAGGCCGACGTCAAGGGTGATATCTATGAAGGGCTGCTGGCCAAGAGCGCGGCCGAATCGCCCAAGGGCGCCGGTCAATACTTTACGCCCCGCGAGTTGATCAAAGCCATTGTCGATTGCGTGCAGCCGGATCCCGGCGATATGGTTTGCGACCCCGCGGCGGGCACGGGCGGCTTCCTGCTCGCCGCGCACGAGTACGTCATGCAGAAGTACGGCCGCGAACTCGATCCCGACCAGAAGCGCCACCTGAAGCGGGCGTTCGTGCAAGGTTGGGAGCTTGTTCCCAACACGGCGCGGCTCTGCATCATGAACCTCTATCTGCACGGCATCGACGGCGAGCCTTGCCCGATCCATTCGGGCATCGACGCGCTGGCCAGCCATCCGGGCAAGCATTTCAGCCTGGTACTCACCAATCCGCCGTTCGGCAAGAAGAGCAGCATTGCCATCGTCAACGAAGACGGGGATTTAGAAAAGGAAGACACCGCCTACGAGCGGACCGATTTCTACACCACCACGAAGAACAAGCAGTTGAACTTCTTGCAGCACGTCAAGACGCTCTTGAAAATCGGCGGGCGATGCGCGATCGTCGTGCCCGACAATGTGCTGTTCGAAGGCGGCGCGGGCGAGACGGTGCGCCGCAAGCTGCTCGAGGCGTGCGACGTTCACACCCTCTTGCGGTTGCCGACCGGCATTTTCTACGCGCAGGGCGTGAAGGCGAACGTGCTGTTCTTCGAAGCCAGGGCCGCCCAGGAAAAGGCGTGGACCAAGAAGCTGTGGGTGTGCGACCTGCGGACCAACATGCACTTCACGCAAAAGACCAATCCGCACAAGCGCACCGATCTCGACGAATTCGTCGAGTGCTACAAGCCTGGGCAGCCACGCGAAAAGCGCCGAGCGACCTGGAGCGACAAGGCGCCGCAAGGCCGCTGGCGAGCCTTCGACTACGGAGAGCTCATCAAGCGCGACAAGATCAACCTCGATCTTTTCTGGCTCAAGGACGAAAGTTTGGAGGACTCGGCGGACCTGCCCGACCCCGATGTGATCGCCCAGGAAATCGCCGACGACCTGCAGACCGCACTGGAGCAGTTCGCGGCCATCTCGGCGAAGGTGAAGAGATCCTGATTCCCGCGGCGGCGATCGAACCGCGATCATGCTGGCCGCGATGCTACGGCTTCACGGCTGAAGCAGCTTCGCCAGCAAGAACTCGGTGGCGCTCTTGTATTTCTCCGACTTCGAGACGCCGGGAATGACCAGATGGCATTCCATGCCGCAGGCGTCGGCCTTCTCTTTCATCTTCACGCCGTAAACCGGATGGTGAATGCCGTGGCCGGCATCAAACGATAGTTGATGGCGGCATAGGAGATGCCTTTTTCCAAAAAGGGGCGGAATCGGGCAGGGTCTTCCTTCTTATCGCCGCCGATCCAACCGCCGCCATGAATATAGACCAAGAGCGGCCGCGGACCGTCGCCCTCCGCCTTCCAGAAATCGAGCACATCGGCGGCATGCGGGCCATACGAGACATCGCCGAAGGTCGGCCCGGTCGGCTCGGCCGCCGACGCCACGCCGGTGGATGCGAGAATGACGAACGACAAGGCCGTCAAGCGAGCGAGCTTCATGGGGGTTCTCCCGAGTAAAACCAAGTACATCTGGCCGTTGGCAGCGGCGATAATAGAATACCAATAGCGGAGCCGTCGATCGAGGTCTTGCTTGACGCAAACACGTGCATGAGACTTACTATGACCGTGACCGTTAACCTGCCGCCGGATCTGGAGAGCACGCTCCGTCGGCAGGCGGAGCGTAGCGGGCAGGCCATCGGCGACTTCGTTCTCGATGCCGTCAAGGAGAAGATCGCCAAAGCACGCGCTTTTCAGGATCTCTGCGCCCCTTTTGCCCAGGCGATCGAGGCTGCGGGCGTCAGCGACCAAGAGTTTCAAGACTTCTTCGACGGAGTGCGCGAAGAGGTGTGGCGGGACAAACAGGGCCAGACACCGTGACGCCAGGGACCGCGATCTGGCCGATCTGATGCACGATCCGAGCTTTCGCGGGCGGTATCCCGATCTTCTGATCCTTGACCCCGTCGATTTCCTGAAGGAAATCGAACGGCTTGAGTCGTCGCGGAGCGTCGTGGGGCAATGACATGGCCGTCATCGACCGGCGGCGATAGCCAAGACGATGGCGATTAAAGACAGGGCATTGAGAGCGCCGCAGCGGACAAGGAAAGGGATCAAGACGGCGAGCGCCGCTTTCTGCCCCGTCGTCTCATGGGCGTAAGCGAGGCCAATTCCGCTTAGAATAGCAGCAAGTAGGGCGCCCAGATATGGTCCGCAGAATGGGATCACCTCCAACAGCGCCGCACTGCCGAAAGCGTAGCAGACGACTCGAAGCGTCGTCTCATACGGATGCCGCGCCCCGCCAAGCAATGTGAGGCAGAGATGAAAGATACCCGACAAAATGAAAGGCACAGCAACTGCAGCGGCAAGCACAGCAATCACCGCAACGGCCCCCACCACGACGACGCCCGCAGGGCTCAGCGGCGCTCCGCGCAGGTGAGCTTGCGGCCTACCGGCCAGGAGGTTCAAAAGCTGCAGGCCGGCGCTGCAACAGACCGCGATGAGACCGCCGGTCAGTCCGCCCGCCAACGCGTACAAGAGCGGCGGCAGGAGACATCCTTCGCGTCGCAGGTTCAGAAACAGACTCTTTGGCGCGGAGTAGGCCAGCTTGGTTGTGGCCCAGAAGGAGGCCAGCGAAGCGCCGTCGCGTTCCCAAGGCGGTCCGTTTCGCGGCCCGCGGTATTCGTTCGCCTCATCAGCCGCGTCGTCGGACATGTACGACAACGGCGCGGCATACGCGTTGGTCGGATCGGGACGCGGCATGCCGGCCCTTTTACCTGGTTGCGCCGCCAATGGCCTCTGCACCGGTTCGGCGACGGGATAGGTTTCAATGGTGGGTGCAGGCTGAAAGGGAACGCCCTGCACCGCTCCGCACGATGGGCAGCGGGCCTTCTTGCCCGCCGCGTCGTCACCGGTGCGCAGCAGCTTGCCACATGCAGAACAGAGAAATTCGATCGACATGAAACGCTCGTCGCCCGGAGTTGCCGAATCGTCGGCCGCAGGCGGGCCGGACTGTTCAATAGCATGCGCGCAACGGTGGCCTTTTTCCAGGGGGACCCTGATTCTATTCAACGATCGCCTAAATGGCACGAGCCATGTGGGACCGCCGCCCTCGGCTATCGACCGGACGCGCTAGGTGCCGCCCCGCGCCTCCAGGGCAAGCCAGATCACCGCCAGCATCGTGCAGACGACGCCCATCACAAGGCCAAAGACGGCGCGCCCCCATCCGTGCAGCTTCGGGTTGCGCCGCAGGTCAATGACGGCGATGACGCCCAGAAGGATGGCGAACGGCGCCGGCACTATAATCACGGCGAACAGGCCCGTGTAGCCGGCCGCAATGGCCCAGCGCGACCGGCCGACCGGCAGGATCAGGCGGATGACGAAGTCTTCGAAGTCGCTAGACGCCGCGGGCAGCCGGAAGTCGTGGCAAGCATCTTCGTGTACAACTTCGCCGGGCCCGGCCAAACCGTGAACTTGGCGATTGGCTGAAAATCCTTGCAGCCGGTTGACTTGAAAGACAGAATGTCTTAGCATCGCGGTTGGGGATCAGACGATGTTAGAACCAGCCTCGCACGCCCAGGCGAATTCCATGGTCCGTCATTTCTTATTCGCGGTTGCGATCGTTTTGGGGCTTGGCGGAACGTGCCTGGCCAAAGATGAGGCAACGCGCCCTCGCCCTAGCCCTCTCCCGAAGGGAGAGGGAACAGCGCGCCATCGCCCGAAGGGAGAGGAAGCGAAGACGACGACGCAGGAACTGGCCGGATGGATCGATGCCCGCTTCGCCGAACAATATCAGGAAAGTGGCGAGCAGCCGGCCCCGTTGGTCGACGACGCGACTTTTCTTCGCCGATTGTTTCTCGATCTGCAAGGGCGGATTCCCACGGTCGCTCAAGTGCGCGACTTCATGGCCGATCAAAGCACGCTCAAGTCCTTGTTGCCCGAACAGGTGTTTGATTCGCTGGAACAGGCGCTCGGCTTGCCCGTGGCCAAAGCCGACAACGGCCCCCGCTTCAACGGCGAGCGGGCGCAGTTCGTGGCCCGCATGAACGAGTCGGCCGCCGAAACGCCGATCGACTACAAAGGCGGCATTCCGCAGGCGCTGATGTTGATGAACGGCAAGCTCACGGCCGACGCCACGAACCTGGAGTCGAGCCGCACGTTGCGGGCAGTCGTTGAAGCGCCGTTCCTTTCGGCCGAAGACAAAATCGAAACGCTCTTCCTCGCCGCGCTCACCCGCCGGCCGACGGAAGAGGAGCGGGAGTTCTTGCTCGATCACGTTCGGCAGCCGCCGGGCGAACAGGAGCGAAAGCAAGCCTACGCGCAGATATTGTGGGGGCTGATAAATAGTCCGGAGTTCGTGCTTAGTCGGTGAGAGATGAGGGATGAGAGAGTTGTGCGTAGGGTGGGACCAGCGAGCTTGCGAGCGCCGGCCCACCCTCGGCGCGACGTCGTTCACGGTGGGCCGGCGCTCGCAAGCTCGCTTTTTCCACTCTACGCTCATCCTTTGCTGAAAGCAATCGAAGGAGTCAAGACATGACAAACGGTTCTCGCTTATGTCTTCCCGTCTGTAATCCGGCCCTTTACTCCGATCGCATTGCGTTCGCCGCGCCTTTCTCGCGGCGCGAAGTTCTCGGCTGGAGCCTGGCCGGGGCGTTGGGCGTGTCGTTCAGCGGCTGGCTGCCGAGGTTGGCCGCCGCGGCGGGTCAGGCGGCGGCAAAACAGGGTAAGTCGTGCATTCTGCTGTGGATGAACGGCGGCCCGAGTCAGACCGATACCTTCGATCTGAAACCGGGCCACACCAACGGCGGCCCGTTCAAAGAGATCGCCACCGCGGCGGCCGGCGTGAAGATCAGCGAGCACTTGCCGGGCGTGGCCGAACAGATGAAAAGCCTGGCGATCATCCGCAGCCTATCGACCAAAGAGGGCGAGCACGGGCTGGCAACGCAGCTCATGATGACCGGTTATCCGGGACAGCAGGCCGGCGTGCGCTACCCGTCACTCGGCTCTTTGATGGCCAAAGAGCTGGGCAGCGACGACAGCGACCTGCCGAACTTCATCAGCCTGTCGCCGTTCCGCATGGTCGACGCGGGCTTCTTGGGTCCGAACTACGCGCCGCTGACCGTGTCGGGCGCCAGCGACGATCCGAACACGCGGGCCAACCTGGCGTTGGAGGATCTCGCACCGCCGCGAGACCGCGGCGAGAAGGCGCTGCAAAGCCAGTTCGACATCCTGCGGTTCATGGATCGCGAGTTCGACAAGAGCGACAAGGCCGACGCCGTGAAGGCCCACCGCGCCAGTTATGCCAAGGCGATGCGCATGGTCGAGTCGCAAGGCCGCAAGGCGTTTCAGCTCGACGAAGAGCCGGCCGAGCTGCGCGACGCCTACGGCCGCAATCGCTTCGGCCAGGGCTGCTTGTTGGCCCGCCGGCTGGTCGAGCGCGGCGTGGCGTTCGTCGAAGTGACGCTCTCCGGCTCACCGGGCAACGTCGCCGGCTGGGACACGCACCTCGACAACTTCAACCAGGTGAAGGCCCTGTCGCAGGTGCTCGACCCGGCCTGGGCCACGTTGATGAAAGACCTCCGCGACCGCGGTTTGTTGGAGTCGACGCTGGTGATCTGGATGGGCGAGTTCGGCCGCACGCCGAAGATCAATCCCAACGGAGGCCGCGATCATTTCCCGCTGGCCTGGAGCGTGGCGCTCGGCGGAGCGGGCATCCGCGGCGGCCAGGCGATCGGCAAGACCAGCCCCGATGCGATGACGGTGGCCGATCGTCCCGTCTCCGTGGCCGACCTCTATGCCACGATCTGCACGGCCCTGGGTGTGGACTACAAGAAGGAGAACATTTCGCCTGAAGGCCGGCCGATTCCACTGGTCGATCGGGGAGGGACGCCGATTAAGGAACTGGTGGCATGATTTTGGATTTTGGATTTTGGATTTTGGATTTTGGATTGCCGCCAGGGGGCATCACCTAGCGACTCGCATTCCCGAACGCACGGGCACGCCTCGCCGCAAAGTGGCGACGGCACCGACAATCCAAAATCCAAAATCCAAAATCCAAAATCCCAACGCCCATGATATCGCCGCTGTTTTTGTTGCTGAGCGTGCTCGCGGCCGATGCTCCACCGAAGGTGGTGGCCAAGGCCTCGGTCGATGCTGCGCGCGGCAAGGCCGAGGCAACGCCGGACCGCGAGAACCCGGCCGACCGCCGAGACGTGCTGCTGTTGCTCGACGGCGGGCCGCTGCACTTGCGATTGCACCTCTCGCTGGCCGGAGTCTCACTCGCCGAAGCGCGCCGGCAGTACGTCGGCCGCCTCATCAACTCGCTCGATACCAATCGCGACGGCAAACTGACGCGCGAAGAAGCCGCCCGGTCGCCGCTGCTGCGCACGAAGAGCCGCCCCAACGCCGCCCAATTCTTGAAAGGTCTGGGCGCTCCGGCCCTCCTCTCGGCCCGCGACGTCGATCGCACCGTCGAACGACTGGGCGGCGAACCGGTCGCCTATCGCCAGGATCTCAGCTCGTCGAAGAATGATCTGGAAGTCTTCAAGCTGCTCGACACCGACTCCAACGGCCTGCTCGATCAGAAAGAGCTCGACGCCTCGCCCGACCTGGTGCTGGTCAAAGACGACGACGGCGACGAGTGCGTCAGCTTCGAGGAGTTTTTTCCGCCGCCTCCTCAGCCCGATCCGATGCAAGTGTTGCTGGGCCTGGCCCAACGCACGTCCCCGCCGACGCCCACCGTGGCCGACATCGTGCGCGACGCCCAAGAGCCACTGTTGCCGCGGCGGTTGTTGGCCAGGTACGATCGCAACCGCGATCTGCAGCTTGCCGCCGCCGAGTTGAACTGGCCCGCGGAGCGCATCAAGACGCTCGATACCGACGGCAACGAAAAGCTCAATGCCCAGGAGTTGGCGGCCGTCGGCCGGTCCACGCCCGACATCGAGCTTTCGGCCGATCTCGAACCGAACGACGCGGACGGGGGGGCGATCGACGTGCGGGCAACGGGCGGCCAGCGCCTCGACTCCGGCGAACGGGCCGATTATGCCAAGGTGGCGTTCTCCGCGGCCGTCGTCACCTTCTCGCACCGCAATCTCGATCCGATCGCCTCGGCCGTCGAGAACGCCATGCGGCAATTCAACCAGCTCGACATGGACGCCAACGGCTACCTCGACCGCGACGAGACGGCCGAGCGCATCCGCTTCGAACGCGGCCTGTTCGAGCTGATGGACGCCGACGGCGACGACAAGATTTTTGCCGACGAAATGAAGCAATATGTGGCGGCGCGCGGCGAGCCCGCGGCGACCACCTGCCGTGTCAACGTCTACGACACCGGCTACGGCTTCTTCATGGCGCTCGACGCCAACGCCGATGGGCGGGTCTCGGTGCGCGAGCTGCGGCACGCCCCGATGGCTCTGGCCCAGCTCGACCGCGACCGGCGGCCCGGCATCGCGGAAAAAGAGCCGGTGCGGCACTTCCATATCGAGTTCGTGCGCGGCAGCTATCAGCTTTTTGGCCCCAGCGAGCAGCTTGCCGCCCAAACGCCGGCCTTTCAGCAGCGCCGGCCGATCGGGCCGATCTGGTTTCAGCGGATGGACCGCAACAACGATGGCGACCTGACCTGGAACGAGTTTTTAGGCCCCCGCAAAGTGTTTCACGGCCTCGACCACGACGCCGACGGACTCATCGACCCGCAGGAAGCGGAGAAAGCACGGTAGGATTTTGGATTTTCGATTTTGGATTGGTGGCCGGGGCAGAGCTTGGCCAGGCACGACGTCGAAAGTGCGAAACGACGTCATGGCCAAGCGATGCCCCGGTGCCGCCGAACTGGCACGGCGGCACCGGGGCATCGCCTGGCCGCGACGCCGAATGGCAAGTTCAAGCCGTAGCGGGCCAGGCTCTGCCCCAGCCACCGATCACGACGGACAACTGACCACGGACCACGGACACATAACATGACGGCAACGAACGAAGATCTGGCAGTGATCGAACGCCTGCGCGAAGCGCGCGACCGCGTGACGCAAGAGATGAGCAAAGTGGTCGTCGGGCAGCACGAGATCATCGACTCGCTGTTGATCGGACTGCTCTGCCGCGGGCATATTCTTTTGCACGGCGTGCCGGGACTCGGCAAGACGCTCATGGCCCGCACGCTGGCCCGCACGCTCGACATGGAGTTCCGCCGCGTGCAATTCACGCCCGACCTGATGCCCGCCGACATCACCGGCACCGACGTGATGGAAGAAGACCAGGCGACGGGCAAACACCGCGTCTCCTTCGTGCCCGGCCCGGTGTTCACGAACTTTCTCTTGGCCGATGAGATCAACCGCACGCCGCCCAAGACGCAGGCGGCCCTGCTGCAAGCGATGCAGGAAGGCGAAGTCTCGGTGGGGCGCGAGACCTATCGGTTGAAGCCGTCGTTCTTCGTGGTGGCGACGCAGAACCCGATCGAGATGGAGGGCACGTATCCGCTGCCCGAAGCGCAGCTCGACCGCTTCATGTTCAACCTGAAGGTCAAGTATCCGACGGTCGACGAAGAGGTGCAGATCATCAAAGGCACCACCAGCACGCTGGCGGCGCATGCCGACAAGGTGCTGGCCGCGGAGGAAGTATTGCGGCTGCAAGAGCTGGTGCGGGGCGTGCCGATCGCCGACAGCGTCGTGCGTTACACCGCCCGGCTGGTCGCGTCCACGCGGCCCGAAGCTGGTCAAGCGTCAGGTGCATTGGCGGCCATTCACAGATACTTGGCGTACGGCGCCAGCCCGCGCGCATCGCAGTATATGGTGCTGGGCGCCAAGGGCCGGGCCATTTTGTCGGGCAAATACCACGTCGATTTTGCCGACATTCAAACGATGGCCGCGCCCGCCCTGCGGCACCGCCTGGTGCTCAACTTCCACGCTCGTGCCGACAATCTCGACGCCGACGCCCTCGTCGAACGGCTGCTGAAGCTGGTGCCGGTGGAGGAAAAACTATGACGGCCATTCTGCTCCGCCGTTGTTCGTTGCGAGACTGCCTGTGTCTTGCGATATTGTTCGTCTCGTTGCGACAGGGAATCGCCGGTTCCGCCATCGCGACAACGGTTGTTCCATTCCAGTCCGCCGCGAAGCTCGAATCCAGATTAGACTGCCCAAGGCGCCTCGACGATGCTCGGACGTTCGACGGCCGCTGCGCTCGCGGGACGCGAAATATAGCAGCTCATGCTCTCCGAAATCTCGCCTTGCCGCTCCAAGAAACAGCCCACTATCCGAACAAAAAGTAGCCACCCCCCATCGGGCAGGTTGACCGGTTGACGGCTAGGCACTAGCATCGCATCAGTGTCGCGTTAGCCCTCACGTCGGAGCGTTAGAAGAGGCGGACAAGGCATGACATGAGATACAGATTTGTTACGACTGCGGTTTTTGCAGGCAGCGTATCGCTCTTGGCTTTTTTAGCGGTGCCGCGGTGGGTATCCGTAGTTCCCGCCCCCACCGTCCAAGATCGCGGGGCGACCGGCTGCGGGCCACGTTTCAGTGGCCCGTTGGCACTCCGCTACCATTTCCCACGCGGTTGCCTCCCGCCAGGACTTGAGCCTGAATTTCTTGCCGCTCGTCTGAAGATCGAGCGCCAACCGAGTATCAGCGATGTCATTCACTGCCTGCACGCGTTCCGCGCGTGCCCGCAGCGGCTTGACGAGGTGATGGGGGCTTCTTTCGACGAATTGAAGTCGGTGCTGTTGGACCAGAATGTCGCCGAGCACCGATACAACGGCTCTATAACGATAGTGCGCACCTCCCACGGGCTCAAATATGTGACGGCGACAACGGTTCAGGCGATCGATGCCTCGGCTCAGGCAACTGCACCTCGCCATGCGGTGGTGCGTGTGGTTGGTACACCACAGATTATGTCGACTGCAGCGGCCAGTGGCACTATTACCCCTTCTGATATAAGTCGGACGGTTGAGTCAAACCTCGCTGCGAGATCTAATTAGTGCATGACATATAGATACTTGGCACGACCGGCCTCGCGTAATGGGGAATGCGTACGTCGAAGCCAGCAACCCGGCAAAAGGAGTTTCAATGACGCCTTGTCAGCTAATCGGACCACGACGGCTGCGCACCACCCGTGCAGCCTGCGTGTGCGGCCGACTACTCGTTTCCGCATCATTGGTGTTTCTTGCTGGGGGCGATGGGGGCGCTGTTCGCGCGGAAGCGGAAGTATCCCTGCCAGCGCAGGCTCCGCCACACTGGCGATCCGGTCCTTACTGCGGCGTAAACGCGGCGTATCTTTTCCTGAAACTCTCTGGTCGCGACGACATCAGTTTTGCATCTATTGAAAGCCAGATTCCGATTTCCGTCTCGGGCAGCAGCGTCCTGTCCGTCACGAACTGCCTGCGGAATCATGGTGTCGATGCCGTGGCCGTGCGGGCCACTCCAAAAGAACTTTATCGAGTACCGAAGCCGGCAGTCGCGTTATTTGAGCCAGACGAGCGCGTGAGCTTCGAGCCGGAAGGGCGACGCCACTTCGTTGTCGTCACTTCCGCGAATGAGGCAGCAGTGCAGTATGTCGACGCAGCGTCCGCGATGATCCAGACACGTACCGCGGAGGAGTTTATCAGGAGCTGGAGCGGCGTCCTTGTCGTCCAGGAGGGTGCGGACCACCGTTTTGCCGTCGCGTGCGCCCTAGCCGCAGTGGCGGTGCCGGCGGTGTGCGTGGTTCTTTTCGCGAGCCTTCGCCGTTACCACGCGCGGTTCCTAAGAGGAGCTTTACTGAAGCGACTAGGCGGAGATTAGGGATGTTTACGGACTTGTTCAGACGCCTCTCGATTGCGGCGTTTTCGCTTCTTGCCGCGCTGACGATCCCGCGCGCCGCGGCGAGAGGCGCGCAAGCCGCGACGCTCGCGGAAATCGCGGTCAGGATTCAAAAATCACGCGAGCAGGTCGAGTCATTCGGCTTTACGGTAGAGCGCTACGGAATCTCGCGTAGTGGGGCAAGCCGCGTTGTCGAGCCAAGTGAAACTGAGACATTTATCTTTAAGGGACCGTTGAGGTATCTGGAACGAACGCGCGTTACGAACGGACCGCGGCGCACGGAGAGCGCGGCGGTGCAGGAAAAGACCGGAACGAACGGGTCGTCCGCCGCATCCCGCGCGTCGAGCGGCCCCCCTGAGCAAGTTCGCACTCATGAAACGCGCGCGTTCGATGGCCGCCAACTTCGATTCATCCTCGGCGACCGCCTTGCGGAGATTCATTCCCCAAAAACACGGGACATTGTGGTCGGAAGCCGATTTGACCCATACTATTTGAAGCTCATCGGATGGTTTGTGCCCGATCCGCTTGCGACGTCGGCATTCGAGGACGCGCGGCGCGCGGGCTGCTTGCCCGACGTCTTCACTTCGGGTGGATACAC
Organism: Pirellulales bacterium; assembly: GCA_035533075.1. Taxonomy (NCBI): domain Bacteria; kingdom Pseudomonadati; phylum Planctomycetota; class Planctomycetia; order Pirellulales; species Pirellulales bacterium. Next base: position 16,338 of record DATLUO010000110.1, read on the forward strand.
CGCGGTTCGCGATGCGTGTAGCGGACGCCAATGTACGCGTGTCGATGGCGAGTACCGTATTATCCTCGACGGAAAGGAGTTCTTTCACGGCACTGAAAAGCTGTGGCTCGATGACGAACGGTGCTTCTGTCTCGTGAAACGCGAAGTGACGAATGCGCGCGCGCGGCGGCTCGAATGTATAATAGAAACTGACTCGCCAATAGCGATCATTGATGGGTGCTGGGTTCCGAAGATCTGTCGGGTCTTTGACTATAGCAGCGGCGCCTCGGAGCCTAAGGTTACGGAGCTGCGACTAACTAGTTGGCGCGTGAACAACCACACCGATCAACAGTTTTCGGTCTCGCTGCCGCCTTATGCAAGGGTGACCGACCTTCCGGAAACGCTTGAACGCGGCATTTCGTTCAGCACGCCGGTCGTTAAGTACACCGACGGCAACGGAAATCTACTTGATGAGCCGCCGGAAGAGGTGTTCAAGGGCCGGCGAGCTCGATACAACCACTGGATTATCGCTGCAACGCTCACGTGCGCGGTCGGCTTCCTGTGCTGGCGACATCGACGCCGTCAAAGAGCTGCGCGCGCATCAGGCGGGACGGTGTAGCCACAGCAAAGTAAATCCGATATGACATTATCGCTCAAATCGATCGCGATAGTGTGGAGCCTATCTTCCGCAGGTCGCGCCGGGGATTTCGGCGGGGTTTCCGCGGTCGAGCGGGCCACTTCGCGCGGCCGCGCGCCCAGGCGATCCCGGCTGAGTCGGCAACCGTTCGCCGAACACCCGCTCGCTACGATTCTCAC
>DATLUO010000111.1 GCA_035533075.1 Pirellulales bacterium
TCGTCGCCAAAACCGATTCCGTCAATTCGCTAAGCATCCGTCTCCTCCGTGAGACCGCAGGGCCATCGTTTCTCTGCCGCCGCCCAACTATTTACCACAGTCCACGTTTTCACGGTAGGTTAATTTCTGCCCGGTGCCTTACGCCGACGTTCTCTCCGTCTCCCAGTCTCTCCGTCTCCCAGTCTCTCCCTCTCCCAGTCTCTCCCTCTCCCGTCTCCCCGTCTCCCCATCTCTCCGCGGCTAGCGTCGCTTCAGGTAACGGCCCACGGTCTCGCGGACCTGCTCCGTCAGATCCCGTACGAAATCCTGATCGGGCAGGTAACCTTCATACCACGACTTGGGTTCTTCCTTGGCCGACCTGAGCAAGATCGTCAGCACGGCGCCGACACCCACGCCGAGGCCAAAACAGGCCAACGCCGAGTAGGCGGGATTCTCGCCGACGATTTCGTGGGCCCGGTCGTAGGCCGCCCGCACTCTCCCGCTCGCCGCTTCCCCAAATTCTTCCTGACGCATGTATTGTGACATTCGCTCGCGAGGCATGAGATTTATCCTTTCCTTGAATCGAGATTCGTTTGCATCACCAGCGGCGGCCGCCGCGTTGCCGCCACGGCGGCGCCACCGCTTTCCGATGGTCTGGCGCGTCACTCCACAGGCCAGAATTCACGAATTCTGCTACGCCTCCGGTCAGTCAGAGCGGAGCACGAGCGCCAACACCACGCCCGTAATCACGCCCATGCCGAAGATGGCCATCATCGATTGAGCGGGCCGCTGGCGGACCTGCTCGCCGACCTGCTCATAGCCTTCCCGCATCCGGCCCCTCGCTTGTTCATATCCCTCCCGCATGCGCTGACTGGCTTGCTGATAGCCTTCGCGCGCCCGGCCCGCGGCGTCGCCGGCGAATCCCATGGCGGCGTCGCGGGCTCGTTCGACGGTCGATGAGGTGCTCGCAGCCAGATCGCCGATGAAATTCTCGATCTGCTCGCGGGCCACGCCGGTTTTCTCGTGAATGCGGCCGACCAACTCATCGATATTGCCGCTGGCGATCTGCAAGTCGTCGTCGGTGAGTTGTCCCCATTTCTGCTTGATCTTGCCGCGTAGCTTGTCCCATTGTCCTTGGACTTCCTGTGCATTGAGCATGGTTCGTTCCCCGAATCGTTGAGGTTTTGTGTTGTGGTCCTGTTGCCCCGCGTCAGTGCTCGAACCGAGAGTCGCACAAAGTGTGCCATTTCCAGGGCGAGCGGGAGGCGCAAGCCTAACGTGGCACGCGCTAGGATCAGGCGCGGTGGCTGGGGCAGAGGTTGGCCGCCACGCTCTTGAAGGACGCCGGCCGCTATCTGGCCAAGCTCTGCCCCAGCCACCGCTTTTCCTCGCGACGCTGGCACAACGCAGCCGCCCGAATTCTTTGGTGTAGCCCTCGCCATGCTGGTCGTCGCTGCGCCAGACGAGCGGGCCCCGTTGGTCTTTCCGCGTGCCAGCGGCTATATTGTTGCCGGCCCGACGAATTGACTTGAGGCATGTTTCCTTCCCGTTTGTGAGAGAAATCAAGATGTACCCGATGCTGAAGCGACTAAGCCTGGTGTTGTTGGCGGCTGGCCTGGCGTTGCCGCTGGCCCAAGCCGACGACAAGGAAGCAAAAAACGATGAAAAGACCGCTGAGAAGACCAAGGCCACGGTGGCGGTGTTCCGGCTGCACGGTTCGGTGGTCGAAACGCCTCACGGCGGCGGCTTGCTGTCGATGTCGGAGCATAACGTGGCCCTCAAAGACCTGGTCGCCCGCGTCAAGAAGGCGGCCGACGACGATTCGGTCAAGGCCGTCGTCTTGTCATTGGCGGGCGGGCATCTTTCCACTTCGCAATCGGAAGAAGTGCGGCAGGCCCTGTCCGCCGTTCGGGCCAAGGGCAAAAAAATCTACGCCCATGCCGACGAGCTGTCGATGGGCGATTACGCCTTGGTGTCGGCCGCCGACCGGTTGAGCGTCGTGCCGACCGGCGACCTGTGGCTGACGGGCCTCTACGGCGAATCGCCCTTCTTGCGGGGCCTGCTCGACAAGCTCGGTGTGCAGCCCGACTTCTTGACCTGCGGCGATTACAAGAGCGCGGCCGAAATCTTCATGCGCGACGGTCCCAGTCCGCAGGCGGAGGAGATGCAGAACTGGATTTACGACGGCCTGTTCGAAACCCAGTTGAAGCTGATCGCGGCGGGCCGCAACGTCGACGTCGATAAGGTCAAGACCTGGGTTGACGGCGGCCCTTATTCCGCGACGAAGGCGAAGGCGGCGGGGCTGATCGACGCGGTGGAACAGCAAGAAGAGTTCGAAGCGGCAATCAAAGACACGGTGGGCGGCCAGATCAAGTTCAATCACAAGTACGGCGAGAAGTCGCAGCCCGAACTTGATCTGTCGTCACCGTTCGCCGCGCTGAACCTGTGGGCCGACCTGCTGGGCGGCGCCAAGAAAAAGAAGACCTATAAGAACTCCGTGGCGATCGTGTACGTCGACGGGCCGATCGTGTTGGGCGTTTCGGAAGAAAGCTTGCTGAACAGCGCCGAGCAAATGGCGGCCAGCACGCCGCTGCGCAAGGCGCTCGACAAGGCCGCCGAGGATGACACCATCAAGGCAGTGGTGCTGCGCGTCGATTCGCCCGGCGGCTCGGCGACGGCCAGTGAAATCATTCTCGCCGCCAGCAAGCGCGTGCGGGCCAAGAAGCCGCTCGTAGTTTCGATGGGCCGCGTGGCCGGCAGCGGCGGATACTACGTGGCCTGCGGGGCGGAGACGATTTTTGCCGACGAATCGACGATCACCGGCTCCATCGGCGTCGTGGGAGGCAAGCTGGCGACCACTGACTTGTGGAAGAAAGTCGGCATCAAGTGGAAGGGTTATCAGCGCGGCACGAACGCCTCCATTCTCAGCTCGATGCAGGTGTTTACGCCCGAACAGCGCAAGCGGATGCAGTCCTGGATGGACGAGATCTACGGTGTCTTCAAAGGGCACGTCACCGCGGCCCGCGGAGCGAAGCTGAAAAAGCCGATCGACGAGTTGGCCGGCGGGCGCGTCTACACGGGCCGGCAGGCGCTGGAGCTGGGGCTGGTCGACCGCATCGGCACGCTCGACGACGCCGTCAAGTTCGCCGCCGTTGAGGCGAAACTCAAAGAATACGAGCTACGTGTCGTTCCCGAGCCGAAGAATATCTTGGAGCAGCTCTTGGAAGAAGCGGAAGGGCCGAAGGAAGACGCGCATCACCTCGCGGTCGCGCATTCAGGCCCTGCCGATACGATGTTGCGGGCCGCCTTGCCGTATCTCGATCGGCTCGATCCGCAGCGCGTGCGCGCGGTGGTGATCGCTTTGAGGCACCTGGAAACCTTGCGGGCTGAAGGCGCGGTGTTGATGATGCCCGAGTTTGTCATGGGGCCGTAGAAGGTGGCTCGGGTTCCCGGTGCGCCGGGCTCGCCGTATCGGATCCGCTGGCGACGACCTCCGGGAACTTGGGGAGTGCCGCCCATTCGACAAGCCGGGGACCGGCCAGGTAGGCCAACGCCGTCGCAAACAGCGCCAGACCGCTGGCGCGAATGGCGAAGAAGAGCAGGCGGCCCTCGTCTCGCCGCGAAATCTTTTTCTCCCGATTTCGCCGCCTGCCAGCGGTGGTAACCTGTCACTGCCACGGTGAGTGCAAATACGACGGCCAGGGCGATACGGAACGACAATTCGCCAATCATCAGGTTGATTATGCCGATTGCCGCGCTTCGCCGCGACTGTATTTGGCTCCGCGGCCTTGGGTCGGTTATGTTCAAGGGCGATGAGCAATGTCACCCGAATCCTATCGGCGATTGAAGAAGGCGACCCGCACGCCGCGGTTAAGTGAGCTGAAGTGCGGTGTTGCGGTGGCTGACCTACGAATCGGTGAGGTCGTTGGCATGCTTGACTTCCAGACAGCGGTCGAGGAGATCTTCGATGTGCAACTCTTGCCCGGCCTGCGCTTCCCTGAAGTCATCGGTTTCCAAAAAGAGGCAGTTCACCACACGTTCGTTGTGCCTAAGTAGGGCGCCGAGGCTGGTAGCGGCACGCATCATCTCTGACGATCAAGATTCACAAGTGCGACAGGTATGATAGCGCTAGTTGCGACCCATTGGTACTGGAGGCTTAAACCGTGAGCGACTTTTTCAGCGACGAGATGCGCCGCGATCCGTATCCCGTATACGACCACTTGCGCCTCGCCTCGCCCGTCTTCCATGTGCCGCCGCCGTTTGATGCCTGGCTGATCTTCGACTACGAGGGAGTGTGGCGGGCACTGAACGATCACGATGCTTTTAGCTCGAAAGTACCGTCGCCGCCAAACTGGTTTATCTTTTTTGACCCGCCGCGGCACACCATGCAGCGCGGGTTGATCGCTCGGGCATTCACGCCGCGCGTTGTCGCCAACCTAGAACCGTTTATCCGACGGCTGTCGCGGGAGCTCCTGGACGCCGTGGCGGAAGGTGGCAAGATGGACTTGGTCGCCGATTACGCGGCGCCTTTGCCCATGACCGTGATCGCCGAATTGATAGGAATGTCCGGCGTCGATTTGTCGCGGTTCAAGCGCTGGAGCGACGGCATCCTGAAAATCAGCTACACCCGGTCCGGCAGCGAAGCCGCCGCCGCCGCGCTCGAAGAATTTGGCGCGGTGACGACCGAGATGGACAACTATCTCACGGAGCTGATTGCCCGGCGGCGGGCGGCGCCAGAAGACGACCTAATCACTCGGCTCGTCGAGGCCGAGGTCGACGGTGAACGCCTTACGCAGCCGGAAATTCTCGGTCTGTTTCAACTGCTCCTGGTGGGAGGCCAGGAGACAACGGTCAACCTGATCGCCAACGCCATGCTTTGTTTCCTGGAATACCCTGACCAACTCGCCCGCCTGCGGGCCGCTCCCGAACTGCTACCCTCCGCCATCGAGGAGGTACTGCGTTTCCGCGCGCCATTGCAGTGGGCCATGCGGACGCCGCGACGTGACGTCGAGATGCACGGGCAAGTAATCCCGGCCGGCCAGTTGGTGCTCCCCATACTCGGTTCCGCCAATCGTGATCCGAAGCAACAACGACGTTCAGGATTGCTAAAATGCGGCCTTGGGGGACCGTAGCTCAATGGTCAGAGCAGGGGACTCATAATCCCTTGGTTGCAGGTTCGAGTCCTGCCGGTCCTATCTCAACAAAACGCCGTGGCCGCCTCGCTGGCGGCCACGGCCACGTTGGATTAGGCTTGGACGCGACGGGAATCAACAACCCGCCCGTTGCGATCGCCTTATTGCAACAGCTTGGGCACGTCGGACAGGATCTGGTCGACGGCCTTCTTGTTCAACTGACCTGGGCCATAGGCATGGTTGGCCACCACTTTGCCTTTGACCGCCATGATCACCGTCACTTCGGCATGAGGATTGATGCCGTAGTCGGCCGGTCCGTTTTCATACTCGACCGGAACGACGATCGGCACGCGAGGGGCCTCGGCCTTTTTGCCGAGATCCTTGGCGTGGACTTCGAGCGCCTCTTCATTGTCGCCCAGCAGGTTGACGAAAGCCGCCAATTGGTCGTCGCTGTTCTTTTGCACGGCGCCGTCCAGCTTTTTCACCAGCCCGGCCAGGCTTGCATCCGACTTGCGCGAGAAAACCATGACCATCGGCCGGCTGCCGTACTTGCAGCGATAGCACAGCTTATCGCCCAAGCCGACACCGTCGTCTTCCGAGCCGGCGCACTTGACCACGTCGAAGGGATTGATGGCGTCGCCCGGTTGGACGCCACTCTTCAACTCGGCGGCGACGACCAGCGAAACACCCATCATCAGCGCCACGCCCACCGAAAAAATCCGCAACAGTCTCATCGTGTTACCTCTTGAAATAAACCTACGGTCCAAAACCAGCCGCCCCGAACGGCACAGCCGCTATTATTCACGCCGCTTGCGCAACCGCAAGCCACCTTTGCTGGTTTTGACCAAATAACCTGCGGACGGGCAAAGTGGCCTGGCATCCCGGCCGCGGTCCGGGTCAAGAATCGGCCGCCATCGACTACGCCGACGGCAACCTCTATTTTCGCTATCAGAATGGCGTGATGGCGTTGATCGAGGCGTCGCCGAAGAGCTATAAGCTGAAGAGCAAGTTCGAGTTGCCCGGCACGGGTCAGCCGAGCTGGCCGCACCCCGTGATCGCCGAAGGCCGCCTCTATCTGTGCGAACAGGACCAATTGCTGGTTTACGACCTTCGGCAGAAATAAGTGCCGACGCCACCGCCATTTGTTTCCGGCCGGCGATCTGATAGCATTTGGTCGGCGGTACGCTGGAATTTGCAGGAGGCATTCGCATGTGTGGAATCGTCGGTTACGTGGGCCGCCGGCAAGCGGCCGATTTCCTTTTGGCCGGTCTGCGGCGGCTGGAATACCGCGGCTACGATAGTTCGGGCGTGGTCACCGTCGCGCCCGGCGACCAGTCCACCGTCGGGCCCGACAACCGGTTGGCCGTCGTCAAGGCCGCCGGACGGCTCGATCGGTTGGCCGGCCGCCTGGCCGACACGCCGGTCCAGGGCCGCGTGGGCCTGGGCCATACCCGTTGGGCCACCCACGGCGCCGCCACCGACAAAAATGCCCACCCGCACCTCGGCGGAAACGACGTGGTGGCCATCGTTCACAACGGCGTCATCGAGAACTATGTGCCTCTCCGGGAGCAGCTCAAAAGCCAGGGTTACCGCTTCCACTCGGCGACCGACAGCGAAGTGATCGCGCACCTGATCGCCAACTCGCTCGAACGGCAGTTGCAGGGCGAGCTTCCGCCCAAGCCGGCCGAGATGGCCCGGCAGGGATTTGCCCCCTTGATCGCCGCGGTGGCCGGCGCGCTGGCCATGCTGCGCGGCACCTACGGGCTGGGAATCCTGTTTCGCGATTGGCCCGACGTGCTGTTCGCCGCCCGGCTCGGCAGCCCGCTGGTGGTGGGCGTCGGCGCGGGCGAGCATTTCATCGCCAGCGACGCTTCGCCCCTGGTCGGCCGCACTGACAAGATCGTCTACCTGGCCGACAACGAGTTGGCCGTCGTCACCGCCGACGCCTTGCGCGTCATCCATCGCGACCAGGGCGAGGTGCGGCACGACGTGCAGGTGCTCGACATGGCGCCGGGCGACGTCGACCGCGGCGGCTACGAGCACTTCATGCTCAAAGAGATTTTCGAGCAGCCCGAAACGGTGCAAAACACGATGCGCGGCCGGCTGAGCCTCGACGAGGCCACAGCCCATTTCGGCGGCCTGAATCTCACGCCGCAGCAGCTTCGCTCGGTCGACCGCATTCTGCTTACGGCCTGCGGCACGAGTTGGCACGCGGCGTTGGTGGGCGAATACCTGATCGAGCAGTTTGCCCGGCTGCCGGTGGAAGTGGAATACGCCAGCGAGCTGCGATATCGCAATCCGCCGATCGGCAACAATACGCTGGTGTTCGCCATCACCCAAAGCGGCGAAACGGCCGACACGCTGGGCGCGCTGCGCGAGATGAAGCGGCAAGGGCACCCGACGCTGGCGATCTGCAACGTGGTGGGTAGCAGCATCGCCCAAGAGGCCGCCGGCGGAATCTACCTGCACGCCGGGCCGGAGATCGGGGTGGCCTCGACGAAGGCGTTCACTTCGCAATGCGTGGCGCTGGCCATGCTGGCGCTCTACTTCGGCCGGCTGCGGCACCTGAACTATGCCCAGGGTCTGGAGATGATCGAGCGGCTTCAGGGCCTGCCCGACCTGGTGCGCGGGGCCTTGGTGGCCGATGACGAAGTGCGGCGGATCGCGGCCAAGTATTATCAGTGCGACAACTTCCTTTATTTGGGGCGGCAGTTCAACTTTCCCACCGCCTTGGAAGGCGCGCTGAAGCTCAAAGAGATCAGCTACATTCACGCCGAGGGCTATCCCGCCGCCGAGATGAAGCACGGGCCGATCGCCCTGGTCGACGAGCAGACGCCCAGCGTGTTTTTGATCCCCCAGGGACCGGTCTACGACAAGGTGATCTCGAACATGGAAGAGATCAAGGCCCGCGGCGGGCCGGTGATCGCCGTGACCTGCGAGTCGGGCACGCGCGCCGCCGAGTTGGCCGACGACGTGGTGTTGATTCCCACCACCGATGAGTTCTTGCAGCCGATGGTGACCGCCATTCCGCTGCAATTGTTGGCCTATCACATCGCCGTGCTGCGGGGCTGCGACGTCGATAAACCTCGCAATCTGGCCAAGAGCGTCACGGTGGAATGAACGGAGACCTCACTCCGTCGCGGCCGCCTGGGGCGAATGCTCGGCCAAAAAGGCCCTCAGGGCCTGCGTGAATTCGGGCCGCACAAAGGTGCCAATGTGATCGGCGCCCTTGATCACGCTCACCTGTAGGCGCGGCATGACCTCGACCAGCTCGTCGACCGTCACCTTCAAGGGATCCAACTCGCCGATGATCGCCAAGGTCGGCACGTGGTTCGCCCTGAGCTGCTGCTCCGTGACGGCGAATTCTTTCATTCCCCGCACAACCCCGGCCAACGCCTTTTGGTCGTTGAAGAGGCTGACCACTTGGTTGGCCCTTCGCAATCGGGCCTCCGTCGGCTTGGGACGGCCTTCGGGCGTCAGCTTCACCAGCAGCGGGCCGATGCCCTTGCCTTCGTCCAGCGATTGGGCGACCTCGTTGATGAATCCGGCCCGCTCGTCGTCAGCCTTGGCCCAACCGCCGCCGGCCAGCGTCGCCGTGAGGAAACGTTCGGGGTGCTCGGCCAGCAGCTTGTCGGCGATGAACGCCCCCATCGAATAACCGACGATGTGGGCCTTCGAGATGCCGAGATGGTCGAGCACCCGGACGGCGTCTTCGACCATCTCATCGCCGTATTTCCGGGGATCGTGCGGCTTGCCGCTGCGGCCATGCCCGCGGTTGTCGTAGGCGATGACGCGATAGTCCTTGGCCAGCGATTTCAAGATGCCCGGCCCGCCCCACTGCAAGTGCAGACTGCCGCAGAAGCCGTGAATCAGCAGCACCGGCTCGCCTTCGCCCTCGACCACGTAACGGATGCGAACACCGTCGGCGTCGAAGAACTGGTCTTCTGCCGCATGGGCTGGACCAAGCGTGAATAGCAGGCCGATGACGGCCCAAGCACCCGCACGCACTCCTAATGACTTCATCGTAGTGTTTCGCTCCGTCGCTCGCTGACTCTCTCGCCCCGACCCAATTCTTGCACCTGTGGGGCGGCGAAATCAACACCACTTCGAACTTATCCGTTTCACAGGAGCGACTGAAGCCTTTACGGTGACGTCGCCGCGACCTTCCAAACCGTGCCCGCAACGATAATTCTGGGGCGTAGGGTGTCTTCGCTCGGCGACGAGAGAGCTTGCTTACTCGGCTCGCCACCGCGGCTATGGGGACCATCTTGAGGTTTTTCGCGCCCAAACCATTGACATCGCTGCCGGCACGTCTATGATGCGTGGAACTGCCCGTTGGCCTTTCGGGGCCGCCCGCAGAACATCGTGACGGAACCTCCGGACCAGAGAGGAAGGCCGGTCGTTCGCTGTAGCCCGCTTGCGGCTAAGCGACAGGAGGAAAACGATGTACCGCGTACAACGGAGTTTTAGCGGCCAAGTCGCCGGCGCGGTTCGCTCCGCGCAAAAAGGGCGCAGCGCTCTCCCGCTCTCCCGCTCTCCCGCTCTCCCGCTCTCCCGCTCTCCCGCTCTCCCGCTCTCCCGCTCTCCGCTCTCCGCTCTCCGCTCTCCGCTCTCCGCTCTCCGCTCTCCGCTCTCCGCTCTCCGCTCTCCGCTCTCCGCTCTCCGCTCTCCGCTCTCCGCTCTCCGCTCTCCGCTCTCCGCGTAGCGCCCCTGCGGAGAGAAGTTCA
>DATLUO010000112.1 GCA_035533075.1 Pirellulales bacterium
CGCTTTTCTTTTGGAACCAGAAGCCGATGCGCTCGCAAAGGCGCCGCGCGCGCGGCGCCTTTGCGCCAGCGATCGAGAAAGCCGGCCCACGCTAAGGCGACGCAAAAGCGCCGCGCGCGGCGCTTTTCGTTCGCTCGCAAGCGGATGCCCTACTGCGGCAACAGCGAGTGGACGCGACACGCGTGTCGCTTGCACCGCGGGACTCGCGATGCCCGGTTCCGACCGATGGTCGGCGGTCACCCCGCGTTGGTCGCCACCGACGGATCGTCGGCCACGTTCACCCACACGTGGACGTGGGGCGTGCCGCGGAAGTACCAGACGAACGCCGGTCCCTCCAGCCGCCAGCAGTCCCAGACCTGATCGTGGCCGATGTCGCCCTCCTTGTAAAAGGCCAGCGAGCAACGGTCGAGGCCCCCCTGGGCCTTCAGGCACACGGCCACTTCGTCGCGGTCCGACTGGCGATACGGCTCCAGCAGCTTTTGCAACACTTTCTGCACCTGCTGCTTCTGATCGCTCGACAGCTCCGTCACCGGGATGCCCGGCAGTTGGCCGGCGCCGCGGAAGGCGACCTGCTGCTCGACGGGCATCTTCTCGACCAGGGCGATCTTTTGCTGTTTGCCGTCGAGCATGGGAAACAGCTTGTTGGCTTCCAGCGCCTGCGGCCAGAAGACGTTTCCTTCGTGGTTGGCCGGTTCGTTGAAGCCGGCGGCGGCGTGACCGTAAAAGATCGGCCCGCCGAAGGCCAGGTGGTCGGCCGTGTTGCCGTCGCAGCGCAGCGTCATGTGGCGGCCCGTCATCACAAACTCGAACTTGCCGTCGCCCGGCTTGCCGAAAATGGCGATGTTCTGCTCGTTGCCGAACCCGCCCGCGTCGTCGTCGAGCTGCTGGTCGATGCGTTTGTGCCAGTCGGGCTGGATCGTCCCTTCGAAAATCTGCCGGACGAGTGCCTGCTGGTCGCGGGTGAAAAACTTGCTGTTGATCTCCGGCTTGGTGATGTGCCAATTGTTGGCCACGCGGGTCCGCAGCAGTCCGCGTTGCGGCTCTTGATAGTCCCAGTCGAAGCAGACGGCCGTGCGTTGTTCGTCGTTGAGCGATTCATAGAGCACCTTGACCAATGATTCGGGCGTCGCGCCGGCCGAGGCGGGCAAATCGGCGGCCGTGGCCCAGAGGGGCAGCGTGGTGGTGGCGACCGCCGCCGCGGAGGCCGCCGCCGTGACTTTCAAAAACTCGCGCCGGCTGCTGCGCGACGGGTCGGTGGGCAAACGGTCACAATCGGGGCAGTGCTGGGCTGGGCGTTGCATGGCGGATTCTCCTGGATCGGGCGGGGGGTGAAACGATTGCGGACGAACGCGCCAGTGGCCGGCGAACTGGTTGGTTCCGCGGCTTCGGCTGTCGTCCAAGTTCTCAGTGCCGTCATTAAACCGCGCCGTTACCGGTTAGGCAATCATTCACCATTTCGGGTTCTTGCGAGTTCCGATAGCGATTCTGACCGAGTGCATGGGATCGCGATACGCACCGGCGTAGGTACGACGCGCTAGCGACCCCACGTTCTACGCACAGCGGCAACTCGCACTCGCGGCCGGCTGGAATGGCCGAACGTCGACGCCGTTGACCGACTGGATTTCGAGCTCCGGATAAAGCGCCAAGTCCAACTCGTGCAGGGCGGGATCGTCGAGCCGCTCGCCCGTCGGACCCCGGATGCCCTGCACCTTCGGCCGATAAGGATGCCGGGCATTGAACTCCACCACCACGGCATCCACGCCGTCGCTGAGCGTCACGATCTGGCCGACGGGGAAGGGCGGAATGATTTCGAAGAACGCCTTTTCGACCGGCGGGTCGAACGCTCCCTGACATAAGGTGCGCAGCTCATAAAGCACTTGCACCGGCAGCTTGGCTTCCGAATAACAACGCTTGGCCGTGGCGGCGTCGTACATGTCGGCGATCGTGGCGATGCGGGCGAAGACCGGAATATGCTTGCCCGACAGCGGCGGCAGCAGCTCGCCCGTCTGCGCGTCGCGGCGCGCCGGGTAGCCGGCGCCGTCGAACCGCTGGTGGTGGTTCAGCGCCACCAGGGCCGCGGCGATCGGCACGCGCCCCTTGAGCATCTCATAGCCAAGCTGGGGATGTTGCCGCATCAGTTCCATCTCTTCCCTGGTCAGCTTGCCCGGCTTGTGCAGTACCTGGGGCGGTATCTTCATCTTGCCCACATCGTGCAACAGAGCGCCCAGACCCAGGAGCTGGAGATCCTTCGCTTCGCGGGCCGTCTTCCAGGTCCGCTCGGCGATCAGGTAGCGTTCCAGCTTCAGCCCGAGCAGCAGCGAGAGGTAACAGACGTTGGCCGCGTGCGACATCAAGTAATTGTCGAAGGCGTCGAGCTTTTGCAGCATCATGCTGCCCGTGGGGCTGGCCTTGAGATAATCGAACAGATCGCCGATCGTCGATTGGAAGCGGGTGATGTCCAACTCGGCGGCATGGCCCGACATGACGGCCTCGAAGCTTCGCCGCACGTGGGCATAAACCTGGCGTTGGTGCTCGCCCAGGTCTTCGTCGATGATGGCTTCCAGGAATTCGAGATTGCGGCAGCGGATCCAGACCTCGTAGACGCCCAGTTCCAAAAGCCGCGGGGCCAGCTCCGGCGGCACTTCGCGGTCGCGCTGCAGCAAATAACGCCGCGGGTCGTTCGGCAACGGAACCGGTCGCGCCAGGACCATTCCCGGCTCCAATTTTTCCACGGGCACGCGCAGCATGTTTCGCCTATCGTAGCTTAACGTAATGCAAACCTAGCTCATTCCGGCCGGGAAGGCGTTTCGTTCTGCAAACGCTCGTAGTCGGCCGGGGTGTCTAAATCGGCACCCACGGCACCTTCGCCACATTCGATCAATCTGGCCGAGCCGCGCTCGATAAGCTGGCGCAGTCCTTCGTCCGCCGCCAAAGTGTCGATTTGGGCCGCATAGGACCAGGGGAAAAGGACCGGATGGCCTGGCCTCGCTTGGTGCGCGGCCACCAGCACGGCGGATGCGGCCGGATGGTGAGCGGCGAGCAAGCGGCGAATGGCCACAGCGCTGAGCGAGGGCAAATCGGCCGGCGCCGTGAGCCAGGCGTCGCCGGCGCACGGCTGATAGCGGTCGGCGACGTAGGCCAGGCCCACTCTTACCGAGGCTTTCATGTCGGCGGGGTGCGGATTGGCCCGGACCACTTCCGCACCGCAGTTTGCCACGCGCTCGGCGAGCGCGGCGTCGTTGGCCCGGATGACGACCAGCACGCGATCGACGCCGCCGGCCCGCCAGGCTTCGATCGTGTGCTCGACGATCGCTTTGCCTCGCCAGGGGAGCAGCAATTTCGGCGTTCCCATCCGCAAGCTCAGGCCGGCCGCCGGAACGATCGCAAAACTTCGAGAAGGCATGCCTGCATTCTTCCGTTCGGCGTTTCGCTGTCAATCTTCGGTTGCACGAGTCACTCTCCGTGCGATAAGATCAAAGCTTCTGTTCCCTCCCTTGGCGAAAGTGACCCGGTTTTATGAGTGGCAGGCGGTTCATGCTCAATCCTTCCCGAACGGCGAAGCAGGGCGCCCAGATCAACGCGGGTAAGGACAGTCCGGAATACCAGGCGATTGTCAACACCCTCACCATGCACGCGGCCGATATGGAATCGTTGGGCGTGGCACCGGGCGATAGCGTGCGCGTGCGGACGGAACACGGGGAAGCCACCTTTAAGTGTGAGAAAGGCAATGTGCCGGAAGGAATGCTGTTCGTTCCTTATGGCCCGCCCACCTGCCGCTTGATGGGCGGCAGCACCGACGGCACCGGCATGCCGCTCTCGAAGGGTTGGGATGTCGAGGTCGAGCGAGTGTAGGGTTCAGGGTTCAGCGTTCAGGGTTCAGCAATGCAGAAAGACATCACCAACGGCCAAGAGGGTCCGCACTTCAGCGTGGCCCTCGACGCCGAGAACTATCCAGCCTGGGAAGAGATCGAAGCCGGCCGGTTCATGCCGCGGCGAGTGCGGGGAAGCTGCCAGGGCCGGGCGCTGGGCTGAACGTTTACCGTTCCCGCGTCCCGTGCGGACGCCACGACCAGCAACGAAACCGAGAACGACACAGCAAACCAGGAGACGAGATGAACCTGACGGTTGTCAAGAATGCCACCTGCACCTTTTGCGGCTGCGTGTGCGACGACATCGACCTGCACGCCAACGCGGAGCGGATCGTCGAAGCCAAACGGGCCTGCGTGCTGGGCAAGGCCTGGTTCCTGAACCACACGGCCGAGCGGCTCTATCCCGACGCGCTCATCGACGGCCGGGAAGCGACCGTCGCCGAGGCCGTCGCCGCCGCCGCCGAGCTGCTCGACCGCGCCCACATGCCGTTGGTTTACGGCATGAGCAACATCACTTGCGAGGCCCAGCGGGAAGCGGTGGCCCTGGCCGAACGATTGGGAGGCGTGGTCGACAGCCACACCTCGTTGTGACACGGCCCCACCGAAATCGCCGCCCAGTTGGGTGGCAAGGTCACGTGTACGCTCGGTGAAGTGAAGAACCGGGCCGATTTCATTATTTACTGGGGTGGCAATCCGGCGGAGTGCCATCCGCGGCACTTTACCAAATACAGCTTGATGCCCAAGGGCAAGTATGTGCCGCGCGGCCGCAAAGACCGCACGATGGTGCTCGTCGATATCCGCGAGACCAAGAGCGTCGGCGCGGCCGACATCTTTTTGCAGATCAAGCCGGGCAAAGATTTCGAGGTGCTCACCCTGCTCCGCGCGTTGGTCAAGGAGCAGCCGATCAACGAGTCGATGGTGGCCGAAACGGGGCTGACGCTCGAACAACTTCAAGACCTGGTCGGCCGCATGAAGCGGGCCAAGTTCGGCGTGATGTTTTTCGGCATGGGAATCTCGATGACCCGCGGCAAGCACATGAACTCCGCCGCCATCCTCACGCTGGCCGCCGAGCTGAACGCCTTCACCAAGTTCGTGGCCATGCCGATGCGCGGCCACGGCAACGTGACGGGCGCCGACGTGGTCATGCGTTGGACCACCGGCTACCCGTTCGGCATCAACTTCAGCCGCGGCTATCCGCGTTACAATCCGGGCGAGTTTTCCACGATCGACCTCTTGGTGCGGGGCGACTGCGACGCGGCCCTGATTCTGGGCGCCGATCCCGGCGCCACCATGCCCCAGCCGTGCATCGACCACCTGGCCCGCATCCCGACGATCGTGCTCGACCCCAAGGTGACGCACACCAGCCGCCTGGCCCGCGTCCACATTACCACCGCGGTGACGGGCATCAGCGCGCCGGGCACCGGCTATCGCATGGACGAGGTGCCGCTCCCCTTGCGGCCGGCGCTGAAATCGCCCTATCCGACGGATGAAGAGGTGATTCGCCGCATTCACGAGGGGGTGGCCGGCAAGCCCGACTGGATTCATCACAACGGGCAATCGACTCCCTCCCAGGTGTTTTAGTTCAGCTTGCCGCGTTCTATGCCAGCTTCGATAACCGGCGGATCAGCCACTCCAGGCACAGCGCGCCGCACAGAACGCCGATCGTCCACCAGTTCGACCACAACGGCGTGGGCCGCGAAATCGTGGTGATCGTGCGGCTCTGATCGCGCAGCACCTCCGCCAGCGGCCGCGAACGGCCTTTTGCCTCGTCGCCCAACAGCGCCGCCTTCAGGCCGATGTAATAGACGCCGCCCGTCTTCGCGGCCAGCTCGTTCAGCAGGGTGTCGTTGCGCTGCGGCTTCTGGCGCTCCAGCTCCGGCACCTTCACCTGCAGCCGCCGCGTGAGCCGCTCGTCGCTTTCGGGCACCGGCAGCTCGATCAGGTACACGCCTTCCTTGCGGACGGTGAATTGCCCGCGATAGTTCCCCTTCTTGCTCGGATCGGCCACCAGCGGCACGCTTTGGTGCGTGCTGTCGGGCAACGTCACTTCCAGTTCGACGCGCGGCAGTTCCAGCGGCTGCAACCGGTGATCGCTGAGCTGTGCCCGAACGTCGACCGTGCCGCCGAGCAGATAGCGGTCGCGTTCCACCAGCAGCACGCCGCGATGCGAGCCGCGCAGCAAGCGGCCTTGCGACACGTGCCGCACCAGCTTGGTATAGAGCCGCTCGAACCAGGCGTCGTCGTTGGCCCGCAGCCGCCACATTTCGCCGCTGCCCAGGTAGAACACCCGCCCGGCGCCAAAGAACTGCCCGGCCAGGTAGACCGGTTTCTGGCTCCCCTCGGCGGCGCGCGGATCGGAAAACCAGCCATAGACGGTGGCCCCCGGCTTGGGGCCGCGCACGGCGTAGTGCCCGTAGACGCCGGCGAACTCGGCCCAGGCACGCGACGACGCGGTCGCCGAGTCTTCGATCCAAAGGAACTCCGCTTCCAGGCCGTCGCGGGTGAACTCGATCGGCCACGGCTCGCGCGAGCCGTAGTGGCTGTCGTCCAACAGCGAAAAGCGGCGGTGGAACTCGACCGGGTAGAGCGAACGGACGCGGACCATTGCCGGGTCTTGCGCCCAGGAATCGGTATAAACCGGGCCGGCAAGCACCACCAGCCCGCCCGCCTGATCGGCCACCCAGCGTTCCAGCAGCTCTTGCTGCTGGGCCGAAAGCTGCCGCCAGTCGGGATCGAAGGCCAGGATGGCGTCGTAAGCGAAGAGCGTCTCGGCGTCGTTGGGAAAGACCTCCAGAATTTCGTGGGCGTCTTGCGAGATGCCCTCCACGCCGGTCTGCAGCAACACGTCGACGATCATGTCGCCATCGCGGCGGAACTGGTTGCGGACGAACTGATACTCTCGCGTGGGGCCGCCGGCAAACAGCAGCACCCGCGTTTTGCGGTCGACGATTTCCACGTCGGCCTCTTGCTGGTTGTCCGACGGATTGCGGTCGTCGGCCGGTGCCCGAACGGTCAGCTTCAGCGTGCGGCGGCCGGTTTCGGTGGGCGCCAGGTCGAACTTGACCGGCACGACTTCGCCGTCGCCGCCCAGCGTCACCTGCTGCGAGGCTTCCAGCTTGCCCTCGCTGTTGGCCGCGGCGTCGGCCGGCCGCGACGTGAGCTCGACCAACACCGACTTGCCGGCCAGGCCCTGCGCCTGCAGATAGCCGGTCACCGTGTAATGGTCGCCCGGATAGGCCCGCGTAGGAACCACGAAATCGCTGATCCGCACGTTGGCGGGCTGCGTCAGCGAGCCGAGGCCGACCGTATAAATCGGTATGCGGGCCTCGCGCGCCAGGCCGATCGCGGCGCTGGTATCGACGCCCGCGTTCTGCTGGCCGTCGCTGAACACGACGAGGCCCGAAATCGGCGCGGCACGCTCGGTCTCGATCCACTGCCGCACGCTTTGTCCCAGCCGCGTTTCGGTGCCGCGCGGCTCCAACGCCGCTTGCCAGTCGATCGGTTGCTCATCCGCAGCGGCCTCGTCGCTGGTCGCGTCGCCGGCCAACTTGGGCAGCATTGCCAGACGCTGCGAATCCTGGTCGAACCGCACCAGGATCACGTCGTGCTTGGCCCGCAGTTTTTGCAGCCAACCGCCGTCGCGAAAGGCGTCCGTCAACCGTTGCGCGCGGCTCGGCTCGGCGGGCACGGCGCTCGCCTCCTGGTCGTGCAGGCCCATGCTCAGACTCGTGTCGGCCAGCAGCACCACGCGCGAGTTTTGCACCTGGTCGATTTCGTTTCGCCACTGCGGCTGCAGATAGACCACCAGCAGCGTGACGAACGCGGCGATACGCAGCGTGACGAGCAAAACCCGCAACGGCAGCGGCAGTTCGGCGCTATCGCGGCGGTAAAGCCAGCCGACGTAGAGCAGCACCAGCAGCGTGGCCGCGATCGGCAGCAGCCAATCGGCCGGCGACTGCACGCGGCCCCATTCGAAGCTGCTGCGCTCGAGCATGCTCGACGATCGTTCCATCAGCGCGCTCCCTCCAACGCCGGATGGTAACTGGCGGAATAGGCCAGCGCCTGCTCGCCGATCAAGATCAACGCCAGCAGAAAGATCATCCATTGGCTCAGATTCGTGCCGGCCAAATCTTGCACGCCGACGCGGAATTCGTCCGCCTGGCGATATTCGTAGCCGATGCCTTCCAGCTTCGTGCGCAGCTCGTCGGCGCCGACGGTCGCCAGGTTTCCTTCGGCCGCCTCGACGTTGAACGCCAGTCTCCGCAACTCGATTTTGTTGTCGGTGGTCGTGAGCTGCAATTCATGGATGCCGCTGGCCTGCGCCTCTGGAAACGTCGCCCGCAAGCCGCCATCATCGCTCGATGTGGCGCCGGCAACGACCGCGTTGCCTTCGCCCGGCGTCGCGTCGTGCTCGCTGGGAGCCAGCAGCCGCACTTCCGGCTGATAGCGGGCCGGATCGAGCTCCAGCTCGATCGGCGTGCCGACGATGCGGTTGGCGTCGAGCGCCGGCGGAGGCGCCAGATACGATTGCATTTCGAGCATCGCCACCACATAACTCGGATTGCGGCCCCAATTGTTCCAGACCGGTGCGGCCGTGGTGGTGAAGGCCACCACGCGCCCCTCGCCGACCTTCTTCTCCACGCAGAGCGGCGCCTGGTTGCGCAACCGCGCCAACACGTGCGTGTTCGATTTCGGACCGGGCGACCAACGCCGCGGCGCCGACACATACCAATCGATCAGCACCGCATTCAAGTAACTGTTGCGCTCGCCGGCAAAGACGCGGAAGATCGGATGGTCGCTGACTTCCATGTCGGCCCCTTTCTCCAAGCGGTCGACCAGGAGCTGCGTTTTGCCCAACAGCGGCAGCGGAAACAGGCCCGCGCCGTCGCGATACAGCTTTTCGTTGTAGAACGCCGGCCGGCAGTTCTCGCCCAGAAACACGCCCAGCCCGCCGCCTTGCGTCACGTACTTCTCCAACGCCTCGATTGCCGGCCGATCGAGATGCCCCACGTCGAGCAGGTAGACGGCCTGAAACTTGTCGAGCGGCTTGTTGTTCAGATAGCTGGGCGGCTCGATTTGCGGGTCGATGCCCGTCTTCACCGCGCCGCCGGGCGCCAGCGCCGCGGCCAGGTATCGGGCATTCGTGAAATCGCGGTCGCCGTCGACGAGCAGCACGGGCACGCTGGCCGGCAGGTCGATCACCGAAAAGCGAACGTTGTCGACCGCGAGCGGATCGCTGCTGATGGCCGCCGCCACCGTATGCTCGCCGGCCGTTTTGAAATAAACGCTGAACCGCCGCGTCTCGCTGTCGCCCGGCCCGATGTGGTCGATCGTCAACGCCGGCCGCGGTTGTGCGTCTTCTTCGAGCACGACGGGCACCGAGTCGACGGGATCGCTGCCAAAATTGCTGACCGTCACGGCCATATAGAACGGCGCTCCGGCCGCGCGCGTGCCGCGCACCGGCTCCAGAGCGGTGATGGCCAAATTGGCATGGGCCGCGTCGACGCAGTTGATGAGCCGCAACTGCACTCCGGAGGAGTCGAGGCGAGAGAGCGCCTTGACCAGCGGGTCGGCTTCTTGCCAGTCGCGGTTGCGAAAATCGGAAACCAGGTAGACCACGCGGTCTTCGTCCTTTTCTTTGTCGATCCAGCCGTCGGCGGCACGCAGGGCCGCATCGGGGCTGACCGCACGCTGCGACGACCGCATGGAAGCCAGCCGGTCGCTCAGCCGCTGGCCGAAGTCGCTTGTCACACGTTCTTCATAGAAATCGGCGGGACTGCCATCGGCGGCCCGGCCGGCGCGCGAGAAACGCAGCAGCGTGAAGGTTTGCGACATCGGCTGCCGCGACAGCTCGTCGCCGATGCGCTGGATGACTTTCTTGGCTTCGTCGAAAGCGCTGGTATTGGCCCAGCGGTCGGTCATCGAGAAGCTGTCGTCCAACAGCACGATGTGCTGCGTCTTGCGGCCGCCCAGAAAGCGGCCAAGTTGATTGCAGCCGATCGGCTGCGCCACCAACAGCACCACGCCCGCCACCGCCGCCATCCGCAGAAGCAGCAGAAAGAGCTGCTTGAGCTTGATCCACGTGCTGTTGCGGCGTTGGCTTTCGAGCAGAAACTCCATAGCCGCCCACGGCACGCGCCGGTGGCGCAGCAGGTTGATCAGATGGATCAGCACCGGCACGGCCACCAGGCCGAGTCCCCAGAGCAGCAGCGGATTGACGAAACTTGTCATTGCTCAACTAAAACGAACCACAAAGCACACAAAGATCACAAAGGATGATGTACGGACGAGTCTATCCTGCCATAACGTCGTAAGCAGTGGGCCGCCGAAGCGCAAGCTCGCTTCTCCCACCTACGCTGAAATCAAAATACCCGTTGTTCTTCTTTCTCCTCTTTGTGCTCTTCGTGCTCTTTGTGGTTCGGTATTCTGTTTCATGCGCGGTGGTGCATGCGAAGCCGATAACTCAAAAACGTGGCCAGCGCGGCGTCGAGTGATTGGCTCGTCCGCACGAGCATATAGTCGATCATCTGCCGCCGGCAGCCGTGACGCACTTCTTCCAAAAACGCCTCCAGCGACTTCAAATAGCCCTCGCGCAACGCGCGTGGATTGCACGTGAGATACTCCGGCACTTCCAGCCCCTCGAAGCGCGTCGGACCGTTGAAGGGAAAGTCGAGCTCGTCGTCGTCCATTACGTGAAACACCATCACGTCGTGCCCCCGCTGCCGCAATAACTGCAAACCGCGGAACAGGCCCGGCCGTTGCGTCAGCAGATCGGAGCACAGCACTACCATGCCGCGCCGCGGATAGCTCTCGGCCACCTGCCGCAAAATGCGCTGCAAATCGGTCTTCTGCTTCGGCTCGCTCACGTCCAAAGCGGCGATCACCGATTGCAAGTGGTTCCGCTTGGTCCGCAAGGGCACGACCGTGCGGGCCGTTTCGTCGAACGGAATGCAGCCCACCGCGTCTTGCTGCCGCAACAGCAGGTAGGCCAACGACACCGCCAGCGTGCAGGCGTATTCATATTTGTTGAAGGCCCCGAAGCCGTAACGCATGCTGCCCGACACGTCGACCAGCAGCGTGCAGCGGAGGTTCGTTTCTTCCTCGTAACGCTTCACGTAATAGCGGTCTTGCTTGGCCCAGACTTTCCAGTCGATGTGCCGCAGGTCGTCGCCGGGCGTGTACTCGCGGTGCTCGGCGAATTCGACCGACTGGCCGAAGTACGGACTGCGGTGCGTGCCGGAGAGAAACCCCTCGACGATGTAGCGTGCCCGCAGGTCGAGCCGGGCGATGCGTTTGATCGCTTCGGGATGCAAAAATCGTTTCGCTTCGGGCATCGGGCTTTGATTGGTTTCTTAGTGCGTAGGGTGGGGCAAGCGAGCTTGCGAGCGCCGGCCCACCACTCAGAGGCGTCGGGTTTCTGGCATCAGGTATCAGGGTAAGCAGCCTGACGCCTGACGCCTGATGCCCGATGCCTAACATCAGCGGGCCAGCGCTCGCAAGCTCGCTTGCCCCACGCTACCTACATTATTGTACACGATTGCGCGGCCCGCTCTACTGCTCGACAATCTTATTCCCGAACAGGAGTTTGTCGACCTCGGCCAGCCGGAACTCGCGCCGCCTGGTGATGCGTTGCGGCCGCGCACCCACAACCGGTCTTGCCGCTCGGCGATGCGTGTGGCGATGGTCAAAAACCGCGGGTCGCCGTTTTGCTCGCGGACGGTCTGTTCGGCGATCGTCGTGACCGGCGCCTGGTCGCCGGCCAGCCCGCTTCTTCGCCGCGCCGAGCGCTCTTTCGACGTCCGCCGATCTTGCCGGCTGCGATCGAAGCTT
>DATLUO010000113.1 GCA_035533075.1 Pirellulales bacterium
GGCCCCCGCCGGGGTGACCGAGATCTGCGTCTCGCTGCCGGTGGCCGTGCCATACGAGGCGGTGATCGACTGCGTGCCGGCGGTCTTCAGCGTGGCGCTGAAGGTGTGTACTCCCGCATCGCCGCTGGTGAACTGGTAAACGCCCGGCAGGGCGGCCTGGCCGTCGCTGCTGGTGAAACTGACCGTGCCGGTATACGCGGTGTCGACCGTGCCGTCGGCATTCAAGGCCGTGACCGTGAAATTGCCGGGCACCCCCGCTGTGATCGACGAGGGAAATCCGCTGACGGAGAAGCCGCTCGGCGGGGGCGTGGGCGGCGACCAGTCGGCCGCGTTCATCAGCACCGAGACGCTGCCGCTGTTGGAATCCTCCACCGCCAGATCGGGAAAGTTGTCACCGTTGAAGTTGCCCGCTACGATGGAAGCAGGGCTATTGACGGTATCGAGGGGAACAATCTGGGCCTCCGTGAAATTACCGTCGCCATTGCCCAAAAGCACATTGACAGTGCTCTTGGTGATGAACGCATAATTCTTGATGCCGTAGTAACCTGACCCGATGTATCGCGAGTAAGACGACGTCGCGGTCACCGCCAGGTCCATCTTGCCGTCTCCATTCAGGTCTCCCATGACGACGGCTCTCGGAGATTGAGCGAGAGGCAGGGGATTGACGCCGCTGTATCCGGGAGGCGTCCACGGCGGCAAGGCAATGTTGTCGGGCGGCTGAAAGCTGCCGTCGCCATTGCCCAACAGCACCGACACGCTGCCACCGTTGCCAGACAGATTGCCATAGTTATAGTTGGCGGTGACCAGGTCGAGCTTGCCGTCTCCGTTGACGTCGCCCACGGCCAGTGATTGCGGAGCGGCCCCGGTCGCAAAGTAGGTCGGCGCGGCAAGCGTGCCGTCGCTGTTGCCCTTCAACACGGCCACGTCGTTTGCACCCGGATCCACGGTGGCGACATCGAGGTTGCCGTCGCCGCTGAAATCGCCGAGCTCGACGGACTGTGCGCCGTAAAAGCCGAGCTGCGTCGTAGAACCGATTGAGAAGGTGCCATCCCCGTGACCCAACAAGACATCGACGTAGTCGTAGCCCGAACTCGTCGCCACGGTGACAACGGCATCGAGCCGGCCATCGTGGTTCATATCGCCCAGCGCGACCGAAACCGGCGATCCAACACCCGGCAACGTGATGTTGAGAGGTGCTTGGAAGGTCCCGTCGCCGTTGCCCATCAGCACGCTGACCGAGCCGGGAACCGCAGGAAAATAATGATACCCACCATCGTAACCATAACCGTCGTTGGCAGTGACGATATCGAGTTTGCCGTCACCGGTGAGGTCGCCGACGGCCACCGACGCGGTGTTGATGCCGCCGGTGTCATAGGTGTGCGCCTGCTGAAAGGTGCCATCACCATTGCCCAGCAGCACGCTGACCGAGCTATAGCCGGCGACCGCCAGGTCGCGAATTCCGTTGTTCGCGAAGTCGCCGGCCGCGACCGCGCTAAAAGGCCCTCCGGCGGGATAACCTGCGGTGGCATAATCGACCGGCGCCAGGAAGGTGAGCAAGCAGCGGTCCTCCAACGCTTCAAGCTGCAGCCGCGCCGCCGGACGTCGCCGTGGCGGCCGGCGCTTTTTCGAGCGACGCGATGCGCCCGTAGAGGTAAAATTCGCTGAGTCAATTAGCGAGCGGAACCACATGGAAGGTCTCCTGTGCAATTTTGGATTTCGGGTTTTCGATTTTGGATTTTCGATTGCGTCGACCCCATCGAGCTTGTCTCGATGGTGAAGCAGATGGCGGGCTAAACGCTGCTGCGCCCGCTTCCCTTCGACCCCATCCAGCTTGCCTGGATGGTGAAGCAGATTTTTGGCGCATAGCGGACGCGAATCTTATTTACCATCCAGGCGAGCTGGATGGGGCCTTTTTCCTGATTTCGCGAACGCATCTAGCTCACCATCTTATTCACCGATCCGCACAAGGCGGATGGGGTCTACGTCTCGCCTTCAGTTCTTTCCTTCGTCTCTGCGTCCTTCCTCCGCCTCCTCTCCGTCTCTAGACACACGCGCCAAGCACCCCGAACACGTCGTCGTCGCTCGTAGTGGCGTAGTTGCGAAAGATGACCGTCCGGTCGTCAGCCGTGGCGACACCGCCGGGCGCGACGTAGAGACCGCCTCCCACGCCTTGTCCGGCACTGCCGCCGCTGCCCGCGGCGCCGCCGATGGCCTGGTTGAAGACGATGTCGGTGGCGATCAGTTCGAGGCTTGAGGTGGCGTCGTTGTCAGCGCCGCCATCCTCGCCGCCTCGTAGGCCGCCGCTGCTTTCATCTACACCAGCCCCGCCAGTGGCCTCACTCTCGCCCGCGAGCTGATCGCTCACCCCCTCGTACAGCGACTGGATGCGGAACGCGCGAAACAGCGGCGCGTTGACCTGCAGGACGTAGGCCTTGCTGCCGTCCGGCCGCACTTCGATGGATTGGCCGATCTGGTGGGGCGCCACGCCCTGCCTCCCCGAGTCGAAGGAATAGTCCCCGTTCGAAAGCCGCTGGGCCGAGCCGAGGGCGTCCGAGTAGTTACCCATGTCGGCGTTGACCACCAGGGTCGCTGTCATGGTCCGCTGGTCGATCTTCCACACCTGGCCGCGGCTGTCCGCCGTCGGATCGCTGGCCCGGCGCGTGTCGCCGTCGTCGAAAACGATCAGCGTGTCGTCGTCGATATAGTGGGCATCGTGCTGCCCGGAGAACCACGGGTTCGGGTCAGTGGAGTTGACGGTGAAATCGCCGCCTTGACCCAGCCGCCAGATGACGTGGCCGTCCCCCTCACCGTCGCGGTAGTCGATCTTAATCACCCAATCCTGGTTTTTGATGGAGAGAGTGAGGTTTCCGTCCGCGGGCGACCAGTCGACGGAGTTCGCGTGCAGCCAATCGACCGCCGGTAGGTTGGGGACGGCGGCGTCGGGGTCGACGACGCCCGGCTTCACAGTCTCGCCCAGGACGGGCCCGCGGTTGACGTCCAGGTGGTCGAAGGAATCCCAGACCCACGCCACCTGGAAGTTTCGGTCGAGCACGATGATGTCGGCGCCGACGTAGTTGGTCGGGGTGCCGTTGATGTTGACCGTACGCTCCGTCAGACCGATCACGGCGGTCTGCCCGTTGGGCAAACGCGTGGCGTCGTGGGTGAAGCCATCGATGTTGTTGTACCCCATCGCCGTGAGCTGGGCGTTGACCGCGTCGAGGTTCGTCTCGCGCACGGGATCGCCGGCGAGGTCGATTTCGCGCAGGATGTCCTGCGAATACGGGAATGGCGCGCGGCTATCGGCGCCGGTGACCAGCACGGTACCTCCAGGCAGCAAGTCGGCGCTCATCGCGGGGATGCCTCCCTTAAAGCCCGCTTGGGAGGGATCGTAGTACCACACCACGTTGCCCGAAAGGTCGGTGACATAGGGTTGAGGCAAGCCCTGAGCGGACCTGGCGAGCTGCTGGAAGACCAGGCCTTGATCGAGGTCGCTGCCGGGGCCGGGCGGCTGCGGCACGGTGATGGAGGGCAGCTTCACAGTCGACGGGATGGCCCCCGTCGTGAAGAGCAGAGGCGAGGAGGCGGCGCCGTCACTGAAGACGTCGCGCATTTCGTAGGTGGTGTCGGGCAGCATGCCGGCCACCAGAAAATTGGTGCTTCGGCCTGGCAGGCTAGGTAGATCGTTAGTGTTCTGCCACGATGGGCTGTTGCCCGCCACGGCGAACTCCACATGGACGGTGCCGTGCGGGCCAGGGCCGGGCTGGGTAGGCGGGACGCTATACAGGGCCACGAGCGGGTTCGACGTCGGCGTGATGACCGCCTCGGCGCCGGTCACGCGCGAGTTCACGACGTCCAGGACATCGGCCGATTCCGTGCCGGTCGCACTGAATCCTTGCTTGGCGATGACCTCGATGTCGTAGCTTCCCTCCTCCATCGGGGTCCAGGTGAAGCTGTTGGAGAGACTGAAGTCGCGCACCACGTGCAAGGGACCGTGTTCGGGACCGACGCGGAATTGGTAGACTGGAGCTGCCCCGAGGTCGGCCGTTGCCGCAGTCCACGTGATGGATTCGCCGACCAACTGGGGGGACGCCCCGCTGGGCGTAAGGGAGACGCCATCGCCGCTGAGTAGACAGCGGTCTTCCAGCCGTTCAAGCTGCAATGGCATCCCGCCCGTGCGCGATCGGCGAGCGCCGCGTTTGTTCCGGCGGGAGTAAGCGCGCTTGGAGCGCGACGTCGAAGAGTCAAATCTTGAGCGGAACCACATGGAAAGTCTCCTGTGCGATGGTGGTCTGCTCTATAATGACGACGGCGACCTGAAGGGCGCGCAGACCGTGCGCCGCTTGGGTGCCGGGCCGGTGGGGAGCTTGCTTGGCCGTAAGGACCCCACCGGCCGTCTTTCAATTTTGGATTTTGGATTTGCGATTTTGGATTGTAGGGTGGGACAAGCGAGTCTTGGCTCGCGCCGGCCCACCACCTGTTCTATTTCAGTTGCACGCTCCGGGGGATATATTGTTTATGATGTCCGAACCAATCAAAGCCGATTCCAGCGGCGCGGTAACGCTTCCGGCCGAATTGTGTCGGGCCGCCCGGCTTGCCCCGGGAGCCGATCTCGTCGCCGAGGTTGAAGCTGGGCGGATCGTTGTCGAAGCGATCCGACCATCTCTGGCAGAGCGCTTCGTGGGGCGCGCCGCGGCGCTGCCGCCAGGAGCTTTGGATTCTCTGCCTAATGATCTGGCCGCGCAGCACGACCACTATCTCTACGGCACGCCGAAGCGCCCGGAGTGATCGGCGATGGTGCCGAGCGTTTTCGCCGACACGTTCTACTGGCGCAGTCTTAGTCCCGGAGGGACGGCGGAGTTTAGCCGTGGGTGCCAACCCACGGACAGCGTGCCATTCCGTCCGGGTGAGCCGCGTAGCGGCGGCGGAGATGAACGCCGAGCGCTCCGTCGCCGCTACGCGGCTTTTTCTTATTGCGCGACCCCAAACCGTGGGTTCGCACCCATCCCGGCGCGCCGGGACTACGCGGCCGCGCTGCTGCCGCTCGCGATTTCCGATGTTTTGAGCAACGATCATCATTTCACCCAGGAGGGATTCAGGATCCTGTTTCCGTAACCGGCGTTTCTAAGAGCTGCTTTGCCTCCTCCAGCAACAGCTTGCACTCCAGCGGCTCATACCAAGCACCCCAACTCGGTCGCGTCGCGGTGAGATCATCCGATTTCTCTCGATCAGCCTCGTCGGTCCAGCGGGCGGCCTCGTCGAAGGCTTGCCGAGCCTCGGCTACACGTCCCAAGCGATGGCGGGCCATGGCCAGAAAATACGAAGCCCAGGGCCGAAGCCGATAAACCCGCTCTGCCGCCTCAAAACGGCCGACCGCCTCGGCGTACTGGCCCGCGCGGTACAGTCCTGCGCTCGCCTCCGCGGGACCGAGTCCTTCCGATGGCGTGGCAAGGCGGACTAAGGACACAAGCCGCCCCATGTCGGCCAGCGCGTCTGGCCGCAGCACGCAGGCCCGCAGCACGCAGCAGGCAACGGCTATGTCTTGCGTATTCTCGAAGCGCTCGATCATGGCGGCGCAGGTTTTCCGGAAGGCGTCCACTTCGCCCGCGCGCAAATGGGTGACGGCGGCAAGCTGCCGAAGCAACGCGTCGTTCGGTTCCAGCTCAATGGCCCGGTCGAATTCGCCGGCGGCTTGCTTCCACTGGCCGGGCTCAATGCAGCCGTAGCCCCGGTTGCGATGGTCTTCCAATGCAATTTGCCGATCGCGCGGCAGCCGCTCGAGGGCCAGGGCATATTCGGCCTCCGCCTCGCGGTGCCGGCGCAATCCGGCCAAGGCCCGCGCCCGGAGCACGTGCCTGCGCGGGTCGTCCGGCGGCGGGGCCCCGTCGATCAGCAGCTTGGCCTCGTGGCAGAAAAGGCGGCCCTCCAACCAGTCCCACCAGGCAATGGGCCAATAAGCGGTCGCCCCAAGGTGATTGACCCATCGCTCGTCGTCCGCCGACCTCTGGTACATTTCCTCGGTCCAGTGATCGAGCACGCGGTTCCCCGCGCCGAGGGCCGCACGGGCCTGGGCCACCTGCCCTAGCCGATGGTAGGCCATGGCCAGGGGGAAATAGCTGAGTCCACGCGAGCTCCACGGCATGTCATCGGCCCTGAGCGATGTCTCCAGCCGGCGCACGGCTTCGTCATGTTGCCCGGCCCGGTAAAGCGCCAACCCCAACACGTACAGGCTCCCCCAGTGCGGCTGGGCATGGCCGGCCACCGCATGCCCGCCCAATTCGACACATTGCTCCCGATCGACATCGACATCCGGGCTCAAGACGCTGGCGCGGACCAGCCCAATCAGGTATTCCATGTTCGACGTTCCGCGGAAGTGCGCGCGCATCCGTCGGCCCACGTCGTGGTAGCCCCGCACGTCGCCCGTGTGCAGGTGCAACAGCGCGAGCAGGTACCAGCGCAGGGGGAGATCCGGCTCGCGCAGCTCCAGCTCGTGGGCAAAATCGGTCGCGGCCAGGTCCCACAGACCCAGACGAGTGTGCAGATCCGCGAGCTCGGCCCACGCCGACGCATGATCCGGGCGTAGCTCAACGGCTTTGGTGAGCGAGGCATGCGCGTCGTCCCAGCGCGATGCGATCACGTAGGCCCGGCTCCGGTCCAACAACGCGTTGGCGGTCTTGAGCCGTTCCAGCTCGTCGCGGATCTGCTCGGCCCGCTGCTCGGCCAGCTCTTGTGCGCTTTTGACACGGTCCTTCTCCAGCTCGGTCCGTTTTTGCTCCCGGCGGATCATCGCATTGCTCACAGCCAGATTGGCCACCGCCAAGAGGGCGACCACCACCAGAACCGCGGTCATCGCGAACGTCCCCCGGTTTCGCCGCACCAACTTGCGGACTCGATACCACTTCGACGGGGGGCAGGCCGCCACAGGTTCGTCGTTCAGATACCGCTCGACGTCGGCGGCGAAGGCCATGGCCGTCGCGTACCGCCGGTTGCGGTCCTTTTCCAGTGCCTTCATCACAATCCAGTCGAGCTCCCCGCGGAACAGTCGGCTGAGCTTGCGCGGGTCGGCTTGACGTCTTTGAGATGCGGTGCTGGCTGCTTGCCCGACCGTGCTGATGCGCGCGCTCGGCTTGGGCGGCTCTTCTTCGCGGATGATGCGTCGCATCTCGTCGTAGCCGACTTGGCTCAGCCGCTCGTTCTCAAACGGCGTCGTGCCCGTCAGCAGCTCGTACAACAGCACGCCCAACGAATAGATATCGCTGCGCGTGTCCATGTCGAGCCCGCTCAATTCCGCCTGCTCGGGCGACATGTACAACGGCGTGCCGATCATCTGAGCAAAATTGGTGAACAGCGTCTTCTCGGTGAGTTGCTGGCCCATCGCCTTGGCGATGCCGAAGTCGATGACTTTGACTACCGGCTGGCCGTCGTGCAGCGTGACCATCACGTTGGTGGGCTTGATGTCGCGGTGGATCACTCCCTTCTGATGCGCGTGCTGCACCGCCTGGCAGACATCGATGAACAGCTCCAGCCGCTGACGGATGCCGAGACAGCTCTCGTCGCAGAATTCGGTGATGGGCACGCCGCGGACCAGCTCCATGACGAAGTAAGGCCGGCCGCAATGTAGGTCAGGCTTTCCAGCCTGACCGAGTAGTTCAGGCTGTCCGGCCTGACGAGCCGGGTCGCTGTCAGGCTGGAAAGCCTGACCTACGGTGCCGCCGTCGAAAACGTGGGCAATATTGGGGTGGTCCATCAGGGCCAGGGCCTGCCGCTCGGCCTCGAAGCGCGCCACGACCTGCCGCGTGTCCATGCCCGGCTTGAGCACCTTGAGCGCCACCTTGCGTCGTACCGGCTGCTGTTGCTCGGCCATGAACACCACGCCAAAACCCCCTTCGCCGATTTGCTCCAGCAGCTTGTATGGCCCGATCACCGTGCCCGGCCGCTCGGCAATGGGCCGATCGAGGGTGGCCACCAGGTCGGGTGCTGGACGATTCATGAAGCCGTCGGCCTCCTGGTGGGCCTTCAGGAGCTGTTCGACCTGCGGGCGCAGGCCCGGCTCGGCCGCGCAGGCCTGCTCCAGATAGGCCAATCGGTCCGAGGCATCGGAGATGTCCAGGGCGGCAAGGAAGACGGAACGTTCAGTCATGGCTACAAAACCTCATGGCGGCGCCCACCGGCGCCGTCCTCTCCTAGATAAGCGCGATTCACTCCAACATCGCGCCAAAAAAAGTTTTGGTTTTTCGGCGCGGTTACTCCCCTTCGATGGCCCGCCGCAGCCAGGCACGCGCGTAGGCCCAGAGGCGGTCGGCCGAGCGCGGTGAGATGTCGAGGGCCTCCGCGGCCTCGGGAATCGACAAACCGGCGAAGTATCGGAGTTTGACGAGCTCGGCCGCCTGGGCGTCGGCCGCCGCCAGGCCGGCCAGGGCCTCGTCGACGGCCAGCACCTCTTCGGCATCCTGAGCGGCGGCAAGGTTGGCCTCGTCGAGCGGCACGCGGTCCCGGCCGCCGCCACGCTTACGGCTCCGCTTGCGACGGGCCCGATCCACCAAGATGCGCCGCATGGCCTCGGCCGCCGCGGCAAAAAAGTGCCCGCGGCTGTTCCAGTCTTGGGCCTGCTTCACGTCGACCAACCGCAGATACGCCTCGTGGACCAGGGCCGTGGCCTGCAAGGTTTGCCCCGGCTTTTCCTGCCCAAGCTTCTGCGCCGCCAGCCTTCGCAACTCATCGTAGACCAGCGGCAAGAGCTGCTCCGCGGCGTGCGGGTCGCCTTGCTCGATGGCTGATAAAATGCGAGTAACGTCGCTCATTCCCACTTGAACATACCCGACCGGAGGCCGAGGAGCAAAAGGCAGTCGCAGCGAATCGCGGCAATCGGCATAATCAACTTGATGATTGGCGAATTGTCGTTCCGTATCGCCCTGGCCGTCGTGTTTGCACTCACCGTGGCAGTGACAGGTTACCACCGCTGGCAGGCGGCGAAATCAGGCGAAAGAATTTCACGACGAGACGAGGGCCGCCTTCTTTGCTTCGCGATTCGTTTGAGCGGCCTGGCGCTGTTTGCGACGGCGTTGGCCTACCTGGCCAACCCCGATCTGGTCGAATGGGCGGCGCTGCCCCTACCGCACTCTGTTCGCTGGTCGGGCACGGCGATCGCGGCGCTTGCCATCGGCCTGCTTTATTGGACCTTGAATGCCCTGGGCACGAATCTCACGGATACGGTCGTAACCCGGCGCAACCACACGCTGGTTACAACCGGGCCATATCGCTGGGTGCGGCATCCGTTTTACGTCGCGACGCTTTGGCTTGTGGTTGCGTCGTCCCTGCTTGCCGCCAACTCGTTCATGGCAGTAGTGGGGACCGCGGTGTTTGTGCTGTTGGCGGTCCGCGTGTCGATCGAAGAGCGAAAGCTCGCTGAGCGGTTTGGCGACGAGTACCTGGCTTATCAGGCACGGACTGGTCGCTTTGTGCCGCGGCTGCGGTGAGACTGATCGCTGGTCTAGCCTGGCACGACGAACGTGTGGTGGACGGCTTCCTTCTGGAAACCGATGACTTCGGGAAAGCGCAGGCCGGGCAAAAGCTGCACGTCGAAAATCTCCTCGACCGCCGTCTGAAAGTCCAGCATGGCGGCAATTTCGCCGCGTTGCAAGTCAACCACCGCCACACCGCACTTCAACTCACTCAATCGCTCTGCGATCGGCAAGCCGCCGAAGGTGGAGGTCTCCCGGATCTTCGACAGCCCGATGAAGGCATATTGCCCGGCGAAGGCCAGTCCGCGGCCAAAGCCGGGCACCTCGGCGACTGTCTCTCGTAAACCGGTGACGGCATCGACCAGCAGCAGGCGGCCGGTGCCCGATTCCAACACCCAGAGCCGGCCGTCATGCAAGCGTGGCGAATGCGGCATCGAGAGGCCGCGAGTAACGATCTCACCGCTCGGCACGTCGATGAGGCAGCCGCCCTTGGCCTTGTCCGGCCGCCAGCCGCCCTGGGTGTCGGTTTCGCCCAGAGCGGTGACGTATCGCGGCCGGTCATTCTCCATGACAACGCCGTTGAGGTGGCAGCGGTCTTCGGCGGCCAG
>DATLUO010000114.1 GCA_035533075.1 Pirellulales bacterium
TTCCGTTTGCCCGTGGAAACGGAGCCGTGACTTCGAATGACTCGGAACCAAAACAACGCTGACGATCCGATCCGGCCGCGTAAAGAGCCTTCTACGCGTTCTGATGCCATGACGCGACCGTCACGGCCGCCACGCGGGTTGCTGTGGAACTGGGTCGCCTCCCGAGAGAAATCTGCACGTGAACGCTTGGAATCGCGGGCACAAACCCGACTGGTGGAACTGGGCGGCGACGGAGGTAGCGACGGTGCCCGAAGGTTGGTATTTCTTGGCGGTTTCTCTCCAGGCCGGCGGAATCGACACGGGCACGCTGACCGTGACCATCGACGACCAGCAGTACACGCTGGCCTCGCAAGTGGTCGATGCCGACTCGCCGCAGGTGGCCGATTGGCTTGGCGGAGCGCCCGGAGCGGTGCTCGATGAACTGGCCGTCTTCCAGCGAGCGCTGTCGGAGCAGGAAATCATGGCCGTTCGCGCCGTTGGGCTGGACGGCATCCCGTTCACTTCCGTTCGGGCAGCGGTCGTCCCGGAGCAAGACGATGCCGGGCGGCACGATAACTAGCGGTAACGGGCGCCAGTAGGCTGTTGACTTGTTCCGCGGTAAAAAACGGCTTGCCGTCGAGAGCGGCGACGATCTCGGCCGAGCTGAGGCGAAACGCGCCGTAGGACCCAACCTTCTCGGTGCATTCGAGCAGCAAGCCGACTTCCGGGTTGGTGCCGTTGGCGAACGCAAACACCGCCCCATCGAGCGCGCCCGTGTCCGCGTCGCTGTAGCGGTCGATCGGCTGGGGCAGCAAGCGGCATTCGACCGCGTTGCCTTCCAGTTTTTCATGCGCGGAAAACCGTTGCGCGATTTTCCGGAACTGGGCGAGCCGCGCACGGCCCGTCGTGGCAGGCAACGGCGCATTGGACAGAGGAACCAATTTCAACTCCGTGGTCTTGGGCGACCACCTTGGACCACGAGGCGATTTCATCTCGAAGCCGTCTTCCGCCAGCGACACAAACTCATAGCTCAGCGTTTCCCCATTGGGGCCCGATTCGTAAAGCTCCAGCGTGACAAGGGCGAGTGGGCGCCCCTTCTCGGCTAATCGCCAAATTGCCGCGTCGAGCAAGCCGCGCGTCGGATCGTTGTAACGCAGCAAGGGGCGAGTGCCGAATCGCAGGCGGCCGGGCGACTTGATTTCGGCCGACGCGAGCCGCAGCTCGCCGAGCGCCATCTGCATGACTTCCAGCCGGCCTTTCACAGGTGGCTGGCGTGACTCCTCTTCACTCGCGTCGCATAAGGCGGCGGCCTGCATGAGGAGCGTCATGCAGGCCACCGGCGACAGCCAGCGGATTTGGCACGAACACCGACGAAGGCAGGATTCAAGCGGCGACCGGATTTGTCGCCACCGCACATGTCGTTGTGCCTCGCTTGCTACAGTTCCAGCGGAAACGGGCTCAAACATTCCACGCCGGTGGCCGTGACGAGATAGTCGTTCTCCAGTCGGATGCCCGCCCGCAACTCCGGCGAATAGAGGCCCGGCTCGGCGGTGAACACGTCGCCTTCCGCAAAATGATCGTCCCACTTGGGGTTCAGGTGCGGGCCTTCGTGCGGAAACAGCCCGATGCCGTGGCCGAGGTGATGGTCGAAGCTGCCGGGCATGAACGCGTCGAGATACTCCTTGATTTGCTGGTAGAACGCGCGACAGCTCACGCCCGGCTTCACCGTTTGTTCCAACAGCGGAAACACTCCCGCCAGCCGCTCCCAGGCCGCGTGTTGCTCGTCGGTGGGTCTGCGATTCACGGCCACCGCGCGGCAATTGTCGGCGAAATAACCGCGGAAGGCCGGACCGAGATCGAGAATATAGAGTTCGCCGTCTTGAGCGCGGCGGTTGCGCGGCGGGCCGCCTTTTTCGCCGCAGGCGTAGTCGTTGCCGGTGCCGGTGAGCATCTCGCCGAATTCTTCCACCGCGACGGCCTGAAGCTGATCGAACACGTCGAGTTCGTTGACGCCCGGCCCGATGATCTGCCGTGCCCGCTCGTACATTTTTCCGGTGGCCGCGATCGCCTTCTTCAGCCGGGCCAGCTCGTCGGGTTCCTTGCGGCGGCGGAGGCGATAGAGGTCGGGTTCGATGTCGACCAGCTCCGCGGTGAATTCGTTGGCCAGCGAGGGCGCAAAGCAGGAGAACTCGACGCCGAGCCGCATCGGTCGCCGTCTGCTGACGAACTGTTTGGCGAGGGCGGCCGAACAGGCCGCTCGCTGGTCGTTGCGCAGGGTTCCAAGCCAGCGGGCGTCGTAGGTCACGAGTTCGTCGGCGGCCACGACGGGTTCGTCTTGCGGGGCGATCAGCGTACAGCGGCCGTCAGCCGCGAGCATGGCCGCCGCCTGTACCAGCCACGCAAAGCGAGGCCCCGTGAGCCACTGCACATGCTCGGCGGTTTGCACGATGACCAGATCGAGCTTCTTCTGCTGCATCTCGGCCAGCAGGCGCTTCTGCCGGCGGCGACAACATTCAATGTTGATTTCGAGATCGTTCATGATGGGATTGTCAGCGAGGATGAAACCATTGGATTTCGCAAACGGCGTAGGGTAGGGCAAGCGAGCTTGCGAGCGCTGGCCCACCGTCAGCGATTCTGGCCCTCATGGTAGCAGCAACCACGCGGGTAAGTGAGGGCCCACTATGGCGAGATCAACCTCCGAAAAAAACTGCGGTGGCTGGGGCAGAGACTGGCCCGTTATACTTCACGCGGCCGAGAATGAGACATTTTTCCGCGAGCAAAAGCGGTGGCTGGGGCAGAGCTTGGCCAGATAGCGGTTGGCGCCCATCAATGGCGTGGCGGCCAAGCGATGCCCCGGCTGGACGTACCGGGGCATCGTCTGGCCGCCGAGATGAACGAAGTGCCACCCTCCACCTGGCCAGACTCTGCCCCAGCCACCGCGTATCTCATTCTTGGCCGCGTGAAGTATAAAAAGTTGGCCGTGCGATGGTTTCGTTGTTATACCGATGTTGTTCCGCCACGATGGAGCTTGCCCGTCGTTGTTCTACACAAGCAGCCGCGTAGCGGCGACAGAGCGCGTGGTGCGATACCTCTGTCACCGCTACGCGGCTTGCCTAATCTACCGCATCGGTACCGTGGGCTCGCGCCCACGGCTAAACTATCTCGCCGCTACGCGGCTGACGCGCGAGACGTGTAGAACAACGGTGGCTTGCCCCGGTGGCGTGGGATTTCCCGACGGAACAAAATCTCAAAAGCGCCGCGGCCAGCCGATGCCCCGGTAGCGCCACCACCGGGGCATCGCTTGGCCGGCGGCGAGTCTTGTGGGGCGAACTCGGTCGCGGCCAAGCTCTGCCCCAGCCACCGAAATGTCTCACCGTCGCGCGCGTGCAGTATGAATGGCTACCGGTCCGGCCCGCCGAGAAGTCGCTCCAAGCAACTCAACATTCGCTCGGTCGCTTTCCAGGCCCTCAGCTCGTCATCGAAATCGACATTGGATTGCTCCAGGGCATTCGGTTGCAACGTGCCCAGGCTGTTCGTGCCCGGTTGGCCGAAGATCGCGGCGCCCGACGAAAGCGTCTCCTGGTAAAGGTTTTCGCCCATGGCCAGCAGACTTCCGGGATTCATGAATTTTGCCAGTTGCAATTGGCCCACCTGCGAGAATTGCGTCTGGCCGTATTGCTGGATGGAGACGTTGCCTTCGGAACTGATCACGATGCCCATCGTGCTGATGGGGATGGAGATCTGCGGCTGCACGACGCGGCCCGTGTTCGACGACCCGACGACCAGGATGCCGTTGGAGTTGACGGCGAAATTGCCGGCCCGCGTATACAAGAAGCCGTTGGTCGTGGGGTCGATCACCTGGAAGAAGCCCTCGCCGACGATGGCCACATCGAGCGAGTTGTTCGTGATCTCGATCGTCCCCTGATCGAACGCGATCTGTGTGCCCTGCACGCGCGTTCCCAGGCCGATCGCCAGGCCCGTGGGGGCATAGTTGTTGAATGCGTCCTGCGCGCCGGGCAACTTGACCTGCCGGTATTTGCCGTCCTCAAACGTGACGCGGCTGCGCTTGAAGGCGATCGTGTCGGCATTGGCCATGTTGTGGCCGATCACCGCCAGCTTCGTCTTCAACGCCCTGACAGCTTCTGTCAGAATCTTTGTCGCTTCATCATGGCGGACGTCGCGCGGCGGAGCATCGAGAGCGGCATCGTTGAGCAACGACGGGGCTTTCGTGGCTGCCGCCGGTTCCTGTTCCAGATAATTGGCCTGAACGATCATGGACGTCGCTGCCGGCGACTTGCCTTGTTCGTGGCTTCGACGCGGCATTGGTGCGCTGGTTTGCACTTGCCGCGCGTCTGACCCTTGCGGCAGGCTTGTGGGCGAATCGCTACAGCCGCAGACGAGACTGGAGAAAAGCATCAACGCCGAGGAAAAGCGCAAGGCACGCATGGGGCATCCTTTCCGCCGCGCCGTGGCGGCGATATGGCAACTCGCGGGGGCCGCGAAGAGCGGCCGAGATTAGCGAATCGACGTTATCGCGGCAAGACGGGTTCAGCGCGGACCGTTCTGCTCTTGCGCCACCAGTGCGGCGATGTCGAGCGTGCTCACGATCCCCAGCGGGTGGTCGCCCTCGACCACCACGATGCGATGCACGTGGTGCCGCACCATTTCGGCCGCGACCTCGGCGACGGGGGTATCGGGCGAACAGGTCATCACCTGTTCCCGCATGGCGTCTTTGACCTTCAACTCGCTGAGCCGCCGGTGAAACCCGCCGAACTCTTGCGGAGCGGGATGCTTGAAACCGTCGGCCTGGTTCTCCAGCCAGACCTCTTCCGAGACCTCGGCGTCGAGCGCCTCGACCAACTCTTCCACGCGCACCAGATCGCTACGGCTGACGATGCCGACCAGCTTGCCGCGATCAACGACGGGCGCACCCGACACGTGCGATCCGATGAGCAAATGCCGCAGATCCGCCAGCGATTGGCCTGGTGTGGCCGTGACCAGGTTGCTGCGCATGATGTCGCGCGCCACAAGACTGGAAATGGGCGGCATCGAAGTCTCCTTTGTTACGAAAGCGTAGCCCATCGGCCGCGTCCGGGCAAACTCCGCGCGGTAGACCGGCTCGCCCGACAGCCGCGTGCGGCGCTCGAAGTGCGTGCGGTAGTCGAGATCGTGCTGGGCCGGATGTTCGGCCACTTCCAGCGGGCCTTCCAGCCGCGTTACCCGCTTAATCAGATCGAGCGTGCTTCGAAAATACTCCTGCACGTCGGTCCAAAAGTGCAAACGGCCGTCGGGCGACAGCGTCCGTTCGACGTCGGCCAGGAAGCCGGCGTTCAGCACGCGACGTTTCTTGTGACGGGCCTTCCACCAAGGATCGGGAAAATAGACGTGGATGGCCGCCAGGCAGGCGTCGGGCAATCGTTCGCGGAACACGCGCAGTGCGTCGCCGTGCATGACGCAGGCATTGGTCAATCCCCGTTTCGCCAAGCGCGCCGCGGCATAGCGGGCGTACTTGTTCGAGACCTCCATGCCCAAGAAGTCGCGATCGGGGGCGTTCGCCGCCGCCGCGACCAGGAACAGGCCCTTGCCGGTGCCGACTTCCACTTCCAGCCGCGCTTGCCGGCCGAAAATCGCCTCCGGCTGCCACGGCGCCGGCAGATCGTCGAACGTGCGCAGCCAGCGGCCAAGTTCGAGCGAGGGGTCGATTTTGCGCAGCGCACGGCGGGCCATGAGGGTTATTATCGTCGGTCGGGCGAGCGGCGCGTAGGGTGGGCCGGCGCTCGCAAGCTCGCTGGTCCCACCCTACGGCTTACGTTCAGTCGCCTTGGCCGAAGTCCGCTCAGCCGGATCGCCTTCAACTCGGGCCCGCCGTTCGCAACCGGATCTTAAGCCGAGACGGTGTGTTCAGTTGCAGCACGCGAATCGTCGTCCGCCCAACCGCCGTTAATCCCACGATCCGAGGACCGTCCCAAGCAAAGTGATCCGCCCACCTTTGCACACGAGGATTAAACAGTGGCGTGATCGCATTTGATTGCGGATCAATTCCCGTCAGATCACTGCCCTTATGTAGGTTGCACTCGGCGCATGCTAAAGCGAGATTGTCGAAGCCATCGTCTCCCCCGTGCTTCTTCGGCAGGACATGCTCTATTTGCAGGGCAACTAACGGAGACTCAGTTTGGCTGCGTTGACAGTACTCACAGCGCTGCTCGGCTCGTTCTCGGACCGCGCTTCGCAACGCGCCGTCCATCCTTCATGCCCCACTCTGCGCCAGGTGAAAGCGGGCTTCGGCTTGCAGCACGGTCAGTAAATTGTTTGCCTCGATATAGCCCTCGTATTCGGCCCGCTCGGCCTCGGACAGTTCTCCTTCGTTGGCTTTGTCAGCCAGGAGGGCGACGCGGTCCGCCAATTGGGCCTCGGCCTGTAATTCAGCCAACCGCCGCGTTTGCTCGTGCGTCAGAAGCGAGAAGATGGGTGCAGTCCCGCGGTGAAACGCATCGTGGATGTCGTTGACGCTGCTCATAAACTTGATTTTAATCTACGCCACCGCCGCCGCCCAGACTTCCAGCATCTGAAACTGCGCGCCAAAATCCTGCTCGTCGATGCCCAGCGGGCTTTTGAAAAAGCTGCACAGAAACCGCAGTTGGCCCACGTCGCCGTTGCGGTAAGCCCGCTCGGTGAAACGGATCAGATCGAGCACCAGCGGGGCCGCCAACAGCGAATCGCAGCCTTGCCAGATGAATTGCAACGTCATCGGCGTGCCCAAAAAGCCCGTGAAGTGAATGTGGTCCCAGGCCGTCTTCCAGTCGCCCATGCTGTCGATCCGCTCGATCGTCACCAGCGTCTGCGGAGCGTAGCCAAGAATCTGCCCTAGCAGCCGGTCTTTGCTGGTCACCTTGGCCTGCTTGTTGGCCGGGTCGTCGAGCACGCGGGCATCCATGTTTCCAAAAATGTTGTGCCCGACCCAACTCATCACGTTCAGGTTCCGCTTGCGAAACATCGGGGCCAGCACGCTTTTGAGCAGCGTTTCGCCGGTCTTGCCGTCGTAGCCCATGTGGCGGGTGCCCCGCTCACGTGCCAACTCGTCGATGGCCGGCAACGACGAGCCGAGCGAGGGCGTGAAATTGATGTACGAACAGCCCAGGTCGAGGGCCGCGATCGCGTACAGCGAACTGGCCGGCGGCACCACAGGATCCGGATCGTCGATCCGCTTTTCAAGCTCGCTCCACCGCTGGGGAAAACCGGCCGTGTCGACGGGAGGCTCGGTCGACGACACGTTGACCACCACCACATGCTCCAGCTTGTGCTGCTCGGCAAACGACCGCAGGTCATGCTGGATGCGCTCGATCGCCTCGCGCGGCTTTTCCTGGATTTGCTTCGCCTCAGTGCCGGCCAGCGAAGCGATGGTCGGGCCGACGTTCAAGAGCGTGCCCGGCCGGATCAGCTTGTCGATGCGGTCCAGCTCCGACTTGCACTTGTTAAGCACGCCAAGGTCGATGGCCCGGCTCTCGTTGTGCATCCGCAGGGCCTCGTCGTAGGACCGCGCGTCGCGAATCTCATGGCCGCCGACGACAAACTCGTCCCACGCGGCCAGGCCGAGAGCGGCGAAATCGGGTAGCTCGCTCACCAGTCCGGCCTTGCCGATCAGGCCCTTTTTCAGGGCGATCAGGCCGACGGTGGCCGTCGACGCCACGCCGCCTTTGGCG
Organism: Pirellulales bacterium; assembly: GCA_035533075.1. NCBI lineage: Bacteria > Pseudomonadati > Planctomycetota > Planctomycetia > Pirellulales > Pirellulales bacterium. The sequence goes on from DATLUO010000114.1 coordinate 7,680, forward strand.
CCAATCAGCCAGACACCGATACGACCACGCGGCATAGAGGAGGGCAAATGAACGAAGGCAGAGGAGCTGCCTTTCAAGGAGTGAACCGGAAAGGTACTATGATTGTCCGGTCGAGCGCCGCCGTCAAGAACCCTGACCCCTGAACCCAATTCCATGCCCGTTATCTCTCGTCTCGTTCAGGCCCTCGAGCCTTCGGCCACTTTGGCCATGGCCGCCAAAGCCAAGGAGCTGAAGGCGTCCGGCAAAACGGTCTACGATTTCAGCGTCGGCGAGCCCGACTTCATCACGCCCGAACACATTCGCAAGGCGGCCACCGAGGCCATGAACGCCGGCCACACGCATTACACGGCCGTCGGCGGCATTCCAGAACTGCGGGCGGCGATTGTGCGACGCTACCGCGAGCGACACGGCCTGGATTACTCGCCGCAGCAAGTGGTGGTCTCCAACGGGGCCAAGCATTCGCTGCACAACGTTTTTACCGTGCTGTGCGATCCAGGCGACGAGGTCATTGTTCCGGCGCCTTACTGGGTGAGCTACGCCGAGTTGGTGAAGCTCACCGGTGCCCGGCCGGTGATCGTCGACACCTGCGAAGAAGACGACTTCAAGCTTACGCCGGCCCTCCTGCGGGCCGCCATCACGCCGCGGACGAAGCTGCTGCTGATCTGCTCTCCCTCGAACCCGACGGGCAGCCTCTATTCGCCCGCCGAGCTGGCGGCGCTGGCCGACGTGGTGCTGGAAAAGAACCTGCTGGTCGTGGCCGACGAGATCTACGAGCGGCTGATTTACGGCGGCCATCGCTTCGCCAGCTTCGCCACCGTGCGGCCCGACCTGGCGGAGCGCACGGTCACGGTCAACGGCGTGAGCAAGGCCTACGCCATGACCGGCTGGCGGATCGGTTGGACGCTCTCGCCGTTGAATGTGGCCAAGGCGATGGAGAGCCTGCAAAGCCAGGAGACCTCGAATCCGTCGAGCGTCAGCCAATACGCCGCATTGGCGGCGCTGGAAGGTCCGCAGGAGTGTGTCGACGAGATGCTGAACGAATTCAGCCGGCGGCGCGAGTTCGTCGAGCGCCGCATCCGGGGCGAGTTGCCCAAGCTGAGCTGCTGCGAGATGGGCGGCGCCTTTTACGCCTTTATCAATATCAAGGCGCACCTGGGCCGCAGTTATCGCGGCGTGCCGGTCGAGAATTCGTCGCAGTGGTGCTTGGAGCTGCTGTCGCAACAAAGTGTGGCGATGGTGATGGGATCGGCCTTCGGAGCTGAAGGTTACGCGCGGCTTTCATTCGCCACCAGCCTGGAGAACCTGGAGAAAGGGCTGGAGCGGATCGAGGCCTTCTTGAACGGCCCGGCGTGATTTTGGATTTGGATTTTGGATTGTTCGGAATCCAAAATCTAAAAACTGCGGTGGCTGGGGCAGAGGCTGGCCAGGCAGCGGTCGAGAATGCTCAAAAGCGCCGCGGCCAGCGGATGCCCCGGTAGCGCCACCACCGGGGCATCGCTTGGCCGCGGCGCGTCTTGTGGGGCGAACTCGGTCTCGACCAAGCTCTGCCCCAGCCACCGAAATGTCTCACCGTCGCCCGCGTGAAGTATTACCGATGTTTGCCCCGAATGAGTATCAACTGCTCGATTTTGGCGAGGGGCGAAAGCTCGAGCGATTCGGGGCGGTCGTGCTCGACCGCCCCGCGCCCGCCGCGACAGGACCGATCCAAGACAGCGAACGATGGGCGGCGGCCACGGCCCGGTACGAGCGGACCACGGGCAATCGCGGCGCGTGGCGGGCCGTCGTTGCCGCGTCGCAACTGCCGGTAGGTTGGTCCGTTCGCCACGGCGGCACCGTGCTGGAGTTGAAGCTGACGCCGTTCGGTCACCTGGGCGTCTTTCCGGAACAGGCCGCCAACTGGGACTGGATTGCCGAACGGGTCGCCGCCGCCGGACGTGGAATACGGGTATTGAACCTGTTCGCCTATACCGGGGCCAGCACACTGGCGGCGGCCGGCGCGGGAGCCGAAGTGGTGCATGTCGATGCCGCCCGTAACATTCTGGCCTGGGCACGGCGGAATGCTGAACTTTCCGGCCTCGGCGGGGCGCCGGTCCGTTGGATTTGCGAAGACGCGGTCACCTTTGTGCGGCGCGAACTGAAACGCGGCAATCCGTATCATGCCGTGATTCTCGATCCGCCCAGTTACGGGCACGGAGCGAAGGGCGACGTCTGGAAGCTGGCGGAGCACTTGCCGTCGCTCTTGGCCGACTGTGCCCGGTTGACGGCATCGAACCGGTCGTTTGTATTGCTCTCTTGCCACACGCCGGGCTTTGGGCCGGAAGCCTTGGCAGCGATGCTTGCTGATGCGTTCGACGGCGACGACATGGAATCGGCTGAGATGCGGGTGACCGCGCTGAGTGGCCGCGTGCTGGTCAGCGGAGCCATGGCACGCTCACGGTAGCCCGTTTGCTCCGCAAGCGGAAGCCGATTCCGCTGCCGCTCGATCTTTCGATAAGGACAATCGAACTTGCTAGAAAGCCGTTCCGCTCACGGAGTCAACGGGCTACCTCACCTCATGTCGGCGGCCGGCGGCGAGGCCCGGCACCGTCGATGGGGCGGCCGGTCGCGAGTCGGATGAGGCCAACCAGCCGCGCAGCGCGTCTTGGCCCAACTTGACCGAAAGCCGCTCCGCGGCGTCGGCCAACAGATGCTGCCCGTCCGCAAAATCGGCGTCGTTGCACCAATGGCTGGCGTCGAAAACCTGGGCATCGTACTCGCGGCCCAGCTCCCACAGATAGCGGCTGATTCTCTGCTGGGCAAGCGTAACCTCGGCGTCGCGCAGCTCCTCCGCTTCGGGCATCAGCAACAACGCCGCGACAATTCCCTCTTGCCGACAGAGTGCCAGGATCTGCCGCAACGCGCGATTGGGACGGTCGCTCACCTCAAAGTCCCGATAACCGGGCGCGTAGATCTGTCGCACCAGTTTGGCCCTGGCTTGTCGCATTGCCGCGTCGGGCCTGGGCCACGCACCAGGCACCCAGCCCGACGGCGTCGTTTGATCGAGGGCGGAAGTGTCGGAAACTGCCGGGGCGGGCAACCAATGGGGCATAACACGCCTCAGCAACTCGCCACGAAGCCGGTAGCATGCCGCGGCGCGGTAGCCCAGCCAATCACGCCCGGATGCCAGTGGGGCGTCCAGGTAGTCGCGGAGGAGCCACAAGTCACGCGCGTCGCAGCGCTCGATCGGCGGGATGTGTGCGCCCATCAACTCCGGCGCCGTCTTCAGCAAAGCAGGGTGAACTTCGATGACCACCCATCGCGGCCGAATGCCGGCGGCGAGCAATCGTTGGAAGTACAGCAGTTCGTAGAGCGGGCCGCCGCCCAGGATGCCGAAGTTGTAAACCAAGGGCGTCTCGGCGGTGGCGGCGTCGAACAACCGGTCGGGCCGAACTCCGTAGGCCGTCCGCGAGCTGCCCAACAGGAGCAACAGGGGGCGTTGCGGAAGCTGGCGAAGCTGGGTCTTCAAGAGCGCCAGTTTACGGCCATATTCCGGCTCGCGCAGGCCGGGTTCGATAAAGTCGGCGGCGAAGTTCGCGGCCAATTGAAAGGCGACGAACGCGACGAGCGCGCACGCCAGCTCAGTCCTTCCGCGGCGCCCTGATTTTGGATTTTGGATTTTGGGTTTTGGATTCCGACAATCCAAAATCCAAAATCGAAAATCCAAAATCATGCTGGCAACCATCGTCACAGGTTGCCGCGCGGCTACAGCCGCGGCGCCACGGTCGCTACTTTCCGCCGCTCTTGGCGCCTTTCGACAAAAAACCCAGAAGTCGCCCTTTTCCAGGCTTAACAAGCTCGTCTTCGGGCGGGGGCTTGTGGCCCGACAACGCGTCGGAGAGTCCGACGATCGCCTGCGTAATCGAGGCCTTGGCGGCCTGTTCCACCAGCGGCACGCCGTTGTTGCGCATTTCGACCATCGTGCGATAGTCGTTGGGCAACTGCCAGAAGATTTCGCGGCCGATCGTGTCTTGGGCCTTTTTCAGGCTGATGTTGCCGGCGTCGAGTCCCATGCGGTTGACGATGATCTTGACCTTCTCGGCCACGCCCTTCATGTTGCCGAACGACATCATCAGCCGCACGACGTTGCGCAAGCAGGGCAGATCGAGCTGGGTCACCAGCAAGATGTGATCGGCCGCCTGCAAGGCCACCAGGTCGAGCGCGTTGTAGCTCTTGGAGAGGTCGAGCACCAGGTGCGTGAAGGTCGCCTTGAGCAGGCCGAGCACGCGCTGCAAGTCGTCGGGCGAAATCAGCGACATGTCTTCCATTTGCACCGGCCGCGGCAGCAGGAACAGCCCCGACGAGTGCTTGGTCAACGACCGCTTCAACAGGGCGAAGTCGAGTCGCGTGACGTTCTGGGCCACGTCGACCAGCGTGTAGTCGGGAATCGTGTCGAGGAACACGTCGGCGTCGCCCAAGCACAGGTCGAGATCGACCAGGGCCACGGTGTTCTGCGGATCGCGGGCCAAGGCGCAGCCCAGGTTGACGGCGATGCTGGTCGTGCCCACGCCGCCCGTGGCGCCGGAGACGGCAATCACCGTGCTGCCGCGGGCCTTGGTCTCGCCGCGGCCGAAGCGGCGGTCGGAGACGCGGTCCAAGGCGTCGAGCAGGTCTTGCAGCCGCAGGGGATGATTGAGGAACTCCTTGGCCCCGGCACGCATGGCCCGCAGGATCAGCTTGCCGTCGGTCGAGCCGCTGACGATCAGAATGCTGCAATCGGGAGAGGTTTCGTTGAGCCGCGTCACCAGATCCAAGGCTTTCTCGACGTCCTGGTCGAGCGAGACGATGCCGATGTCGGGGTGCGTCTGGGCCACCACGTCGGCGAAGAACTCGTAGCGCGAGCATTCGGCTTCCAGCCACACGCGGTCCATGCCCAAAAGCATGGTTTTCAAAGTCTCGCGGGTCTGGTCGTTCGGATCGGCGATCGCCAATCGAAGTACGTTGCTCATATACTAGCGTAGGTCATAACCGGTGGGTCCGATGAATCCGGGGACCTTTTTTTGCCGTGGCGCGCTCGGCCTGACCGTCGGTTGAAGCCGCCCCGAACGCGGCTGTCGAGCGGAGCTGACGAAGCCGGTGGTATTGGTGTTGCTGGATTTACCGGGGTGCAACGTCGGCGGCCGCGGGCGACCGGTGGTCTCGCCTGGTTGGACCGCGCCAGGCGGTTGCGATGGGCGGTCGGTGGGCTGCCCCGCCGCGGGTTTCGCACCGCTCGGCGTGCCGTCTTTGTCGTCATCGGACCAGGTGTCATCCGTCGCGGGTGGCGGAAACATGCCGTGGCTGTCGGGATAGGGCCCGTGCATGTTCGGACCTTGGCAGTTGGGCACCTCGACGTAGCCTTTGCAATAGAGCTCGTGGTTGTCGGGATCGGCGGTGGCGTAGCCTGGACCACCGGGGGGGACGTCGCAGGCGTCAATGGCATCCACCAGATGCGGCGTGACCATGATCAAAGTCTCGATCTCGTTGTATGAATCTTGCATGCGACGGAACGGAATGCCTAACAGTGGCAAATCGCCGATCCAAGCCAGTCCGTTCGCCTGCGTTTCCGTACGGACTTGTACGAGACCGGCCAGGGCCAGCGTTTGGCCGGATCGCAGTTCGACGCCGGTGTCGCACTGCCGCTCCGCGAAACCGGGGATGGTGTAACCGTTGTAGGTTTGAGCGTTGGAAGGGTCGAGCTCGCTCACGCGCGGGCGGACCTCCAAGCGGATCGCTCCGTTGCCTAAGACGATCGGCACGAAATCGACTTGCGTGCCGATTTGCATGAAGCCGAAGCTGGGGCCCGCGAGGCTGACCATTCGAGCGTACGGCACGCTGCCTCCCACGTGAAAGCTCGCCGGGCGGCCGCTGACCGTGACCAATTGCGGCTCGGCAACCACCTTGGCCACGTTTTTTTGCGTCAGAAGATTGAGCACGCCGAAGAATTGGTTGGAGCCGCTCATGACCCCAAACGTCATGCTCTGAGCGGTGCCGGACACGGGGGCCAGCAGTCCGAATGGGGTGGCGGCCGTGCCCAATGCCTGCGTCGTGCCTCCCGAGGAAGACGCCTGCTGCGAGAGAGTGTTCAACAAACCGCCCACGCTATTCGTGGCAAAGCCTTGCCCCGGCCTTCCCAGCGTACCCCAGTCGAAGCCGAAGTTGCGCAGCTTGGTCCGCGAGACCTCCATCACTTTCACCTGCAACAACACCTGCTGCACGCCGCCCACCTTGATGTTGTTGAGCACCTTGGGAGCGTAATCGCTGGCGATGTCGATAATCCGCCGTACCTCGCTGGGGTCGTCCACGTAGCCGCTGACAATCACGCTGGTGGCCGTGGGCACCACCTTCAGCGCCGCGGTGGGGAACTGCGTGCGCAACAACATCGAGAGTTCGCGGGCATCGGGATACACGATCAGGTCGACCGAATAAATGTTATCGTCTTCATCGAACAGGTTGACTTGCGTCACGCCGGGCTTCTTGGCCAGCACCTGAATCTGCGTTTCGGAGAGGGCCGTCACCTCGGCCACTTCCGGGTTGTTCACCTGCACCCGCGGCAGCGGTTTGCCAATGCTCAAAATGCGGCTGGTGTTGACCGTCAGCTCCAGCGTTTCGTTGGCGCTTTGGAGGCGATGGACGACCTGATTGCTGTTGGGAGGCCCGGCGCCGGCCGCCGAAACGAGCGCCGCCAGCAGTGCCAGTGGCGCCAGCGGAAGGCGCCGGCGTCGGAAATCACCGCACGGCGCGGTGCGTCGCGTCATTGAGTTGGACATCCGTGACCTCTCTTACAGACTTTCTCGAACTGAAATCCGCGCCGTAGGGTGGGAGCGAGCGCGCTTGCGAGCGCCGGCCCACCAAGGTTAGGCGTCAGGCGTCAGGCATCAGGCGTCGGGTTGTTTGCCCTGACGCCTGACGCCTGAAACCTGACGCCTCAAATGGTGGGCCGGCGCTCGCAAGCTCGCTCGCTCCCACCCTACGTCGAATCCCGTAGGTTTCACAAAATCCGTTCATCGCCATCTTATCCAACGTCTCCGTCTTCTTGCTTTTCGGTTTCGGCAGGTGGCTGCCCGCCGGCTTCCGATGGCGGGCTGTCGCTCGCGGCCGGCGGCTCCACAGCGGCCGAAGGCGGCGGGGCCGCGGTCGACGGCGTAATCAGCTTTCCACGCCGAAATTCGACTTCGCGCGGCACGCTGCCGTCGATGATGGTCATAACGAACACATCGTCCGGCGGCTCCGGCGCCACGCTCGGCGGCGGCGCGGGCGGCTCCGGCGCCTTAAGTTTGAGCGAAGTGATGAAGGAGTGCGGGTCGCCCGGCGGGCCGTCGCCCGCATCCGACCGGCCGGTAAGCAGCTTCTGCAGGTCGGCGCCGCCGGTGCTCTCCGCCACGTCGTCCACCGCGTTTCGCATGACCAATTGCACCGTGCCCACCTGGGTCGCCAAGGCGACCAGCTCGGACTGTTCCGGCGTGACCAACACCGAGATGGTTTTGGCCGCCATGGTGTTGTTGTCGTTGCCCGAACGGTCGTAGAGATCGTCGACCGCGAAGATCTTGATGTTCTGCAAGAAGGTGCGGGTGACCGCCCGCGGCACGCCTCGGGCCTGGTTCTCGGGAACATGCACGAGCAAGTCGACCCGGTCGCCGGGCAAAATCATGCCGCTGGCGCCGCTGACCGCATCGACGCGGATGGGCACCACGCGCATGCCTTTGGGAATCATATCGATGGCGCTGCCGCCGTTTTCGCCTTTGGGCAAGAGCTTGGCCTCCAGAATCGGCTCGCCCGGATAGAACTTCGCTCGCGACCGGCGTCCCTCGACGTCTTCGAGTTTGCCGATGGTCCCGGCGGGCAACCGTTCTTTCGGCCACGGTTCGAGCTTGATCAACTGCGGAGTCAACGGATCGCCGACGCCGATTTCACCGGCGGCCACGAAAATGGGTGTGGTCTCGGCGCCGTCCGTCGTTGGGGCGGCGCGGCGGTTGGCCATCACTTGGTTGATGCCGATGGACGCCACCAGCCCGCAACCGAGCGCCAGCGTAAGCAGGATAATTGATTTGGGTCGCATGTCGTTACTTTCGGCAGCACGTGAAGAATTCGTGCAAGACGTCTTTCTGCGCAGGACAAATCCGCATTATTGTTTCCACCGGTCGTTGAACTGTTTCGCTTAGGGTGACTTGGGCGAGAATTCGGTAGGCGTCAGGCGTCAGGCATCAGGGGTCAGGGGCGTCAGGTTGTTTGTCCTGACGCCTGACGCCTGAAACCTGACGCCTCCCTGCTTCAGGCCAACATTCCCGCCCAGGCAAAGTACAGGATGGTGCCGATGGCAATCGGAATGCCGTAAGGCAAGAGCAACATCGAACTTTTGCGGCCGGCCGCGATGGCCGCCAGCCGTTCCGGCTGACGGACCGTCATGATTTCGCCGAGGATCATCCAGAACTGGCTTTGATGTTTTTTCCATGCTCGCCGCCAGGCGACCATGGCCACCGCGATCACCCCGCCGACCACGGCCGAAAGACAGAACGCGTAAAGTGTGACGGTTGCGCCGACCCAAGCGCCGACGCCCGCCAACAGCTTGACGTCGCCGGCCCCCATGCCGCCAATGGCGTAGAGGGGCAGAAGCACGCCCAGCCCGGCCGCGGTGCCCAACAGGCTATGGGCCAGTCCCTCCCAGCCGCCCGCCGCGCCGCAGTAGACCCAGCCGCTCACGATGAACGGAAAGGTCAGCCAGTTGGGCACTTTCAGTTTCCAGCCGTCGATGGCCGCCGCGACGACCAGGGCAGCGGTAACGAACCAAACGGGCCAATGGCGGGCGGCGATCGCCGCAATGTCGGTATCAGTGCTGAAAAACACGCTTTTCACCTATGAGGCCCGCAGGCAAATCAGAGAGTGTACACAGGCGGCGACGATCCCCAGCAGCGTCATCACTGCCTGGGCCGCGGCCATGCTGTCGAGTGGCAAAACCGGATACATAACGTCGGTCCCGAGTATTTGCGGCGGCGATGCGCTGCCGCTATGACAAGCGTAGGTCAAAAAAAGGGCTCAGGGTTCAGGGTTCAGGGTTCAGAGCTCTTTGGTCTTCGGTCTTTGTAGCCGCTCGCAATCGTCCCTTAATCCTGAACCCTGAACCCTGAACCCTGAACCCGAGCCCCGAACCGCCAAGCGCCAAAAAAAGCCGCCCTCGGGCTCCCGTCAAATCGGGCGCCCGAGGGCGAGCAAAGGAGGCGGTCGAGCCCCATTCCGGCGGTCAGGCCGGGACACTCCGCCCGGTGTCGATTAACTGGCGCCACTCAGCGAGGTGGCGATCGAATTGAACGTGGCGTTCGCGTTCGTACCGATCGAGCCGATCGCGGTCAAACAGACGATCACGATCAGGGCCAGCATCACGGCGTACTCGACGGCGGTTGGGCCGTCTTCCGCCGCCAGAAAGCGACGTAGGGATCGAATTGCATTGAGCATGGTGTTGGTTCTCACTTAGGTTATGGGAGATGAAGCCGCCCTCGGGTTCCCGACAAATCGGGCACCCGAGGGCGAGCAAGGAGGCGGTCGAGCCCCATTCCGGCGGCCAGGCCGGGAAACTCCGCCCAGTGTCGGTTAACTGGCGCCACTCAGCGAGGTGGCGATCGACGTGAACGTGGCGTTCGCGTTCTTACCGATCGAGCCGATCGCGGTCAAGCAGACGATCACGATCAGGGCCAGCATCACGGCGTACTCGACGGCGGTTGGGCCGTCTTCCGACACCAGGAAACGTTGCACCTTCAAAGCGAGATTCTTCATTGCATCCTCCGATTCTTGGTTGTCGGCGACCGGACCGGCCCAGGCCGCTACCAGCCGAGACAACCGTTTCAAGTAAATACCGGGTTTCCCGCGGCGGTCCGCCGGCCCTTTCGGTCCGGCCCGGCCTGCAACCCGCTGCGGCAAACCCCCGTTGTCCTTACTCGCACCATGCCCTCGCCAGAGTCGGAAGTGCTTTCTGCCCGAACGGCCGCGTTGGCGACCGTGCAGGCAACACCCTTTCGGCAGCCAGGCTGCCAGACGCGCCACGAGCGCGGCTGGTCCTTGGCTTTGCGTCCCGGCCTCACGGCCGGTTTGCCTTTGTCGAGGATGCAGGGGCGGCAGGCCCTTGTTTTACGCGGATCGTGTGGTTCGGGCACTTGACCAAGACGTGAAGTTGCGGCACACGGGTGCGTGCCGACTGCTTGTTGGAAAATGGCCCGTTCACTTCGAGCTGCGTGACGGCCACCGTTCCCGGTCGCCGTCGCAAAGAGTCGCGTGAACACGCTCGTCTCTGCACTGAAAACCTAGTTCAACTCCGCGGCATGTCAAATCGCCGGCTTGAATAATTCTGGAGAAGTTCCGTGCGGAACGGCAGGCAAGTCGATAATCCCTCCGCTCGCCGCCCGGAACGAACGATGACGTAAGCTTGTGATGAGCGGGCCTGTTTATTGTTCTGGGATGCAAGAGACTCATGTCAACGCTTTGCCGGCCGCTCTTCGACGCCTATTCTGAAACCTACGACGACGTCCTGAACGCGGCGATTTCGGCCAGCGGCGAAACAAAGGACTACTTTGCCCGCGGACGTATGGAGTGGCTGGCCACGCGTCTTCGCGGCTGCGCTGGACCGGTCCGGTCGGTGCTCGACTACGGCTGCGGCACGGGCACGTCGACGCCCCTCTTCTTCGATATCCTCGGCGTTCAGCGCGTGCTCGGCGTCGACGTCTCGTCTGCCAGCCTCGAAGTCGCGGCCCGTCGCTACGGCTCGCCGGCGACGGAATTCAGGCTCGTCGACGAACATGCCACGACGAGCAGCGTCGATCTGGCTTTCACCAACGGCGTTTTTCACCACATTGCGCCCGGCGACCGCCCAGCGGCGGTCGACCACATGATCCACTCCTTGAGGCCGGGCGGATGGCTGGCCTTCTGGGAAAACAACGCCTGGAACCCGGGTACGCGTTATTGCATGTGGGTCAACCCATTCGACCGCGATGCCGTATCGCTCTCACCCGTCGAGGCCGTGCGGTTGTTGAACCAGTCTGGGTTGCAGATCGTTGAAACCACCTACACGTTCGTATTTCCGCGAGCGCTCCACTGGTTGCGACCGCTCGAACCCCGTTTGTGTCGGCTGCCGCTGGGCGCCCAATTCCTGATCCTTGCTCGAAAGCCTGGGCCGGGTCCCGTAGCATAAAAAGGTCTGAGATGGACAATCGCCGACGAACCTTGCCGGCCAGCGATGCCCCGGCGCTGACGCGGCCCGAACAGGGACCGGCCTGGCCTCTGGGCCTGGCCGGACTGGCGCTGTGCGTCTTTGCCGTGGTGGCACTTACCTCGCCCGGTCGCATCGACGTCGTCGACGGGCATACGCGCTATGAAGTGGGCCGCAGTTACGTCGAGCATGGCGATTCGATCGTCCGCAATCCCGACGCCTGGTTCGCCGTCTTCCCCGGACGTAACGGCGAGCTTTACTCCAATTACCGCTTTCCCCAAAGCATCGTCGCGGCGGCCGCGATTCTTGCGTCCGACCTCACGGGACCGGTGCGCGAAATCCGCCGGCACTTTTTCTTTTCGCTCAGCGGGGCCGTACTCTGTGCCGCGATCGCGGTGTTGTATGCCTGTTGGTTCCGGCGAATGGGCCACGGTCGCATCGCGTCTCTCGCCTGGGCGGCCGGTGGCATTTTCTGCACTCCAACCTGGTTTTATGGCACGACCACGTTCGACGACGTGCTCGGCTCGCTCGTCGTCTTATTGGCGATCTTTGCCGCCGGGATCCTGCGCCAAGGTCGGCCGATCGGCGCCGCGGTCGTGAGCGGCTCGCTGCTGGGGCTGGCCTTCAATTGCAAGCCTCCGTTGGCGCTGTTCTTACCCGTGGCGGTCGCCGCCTTGTGGGACGCGCGGCGTTCGAAGCACGAGCGGTGGCTGCAAGCGCGGATCGTGTTCTTCTGCGCGGCCGTGGGGGTCATCGGCTACGAGGCCTACGATCTCTGGAAGTTCCCACCGAGCACCTGGAAAGCGCTCGCCGATGCCCGTGAAGAATACGTGGCGATGTGGCCCGGTAGCCCGTTGGCCGGGTTCCTCAGTCTGCTGGTGAGCCCGGGCATGGGCGCGCTAGGGTATTGGCCGGCGATCGTGATCGCGCTGTTCGGCCTCGTCGCGTGGCGTCGCCAGCAGCGACTGATTGCCGGGATGACGGGCCTGTCGTGTCTGTTCTTTCTGGCATTTATCGGCAGCATTCGTTTCTTTTCCGGGGAGCCGGCCTGGGGACCGCGCTACTTGACGCCGGTGTTCGCCCTGTTGTGGCTTGTCGTGCCGGCCGGCGCGACCCGCTTGCGTTGGCCGATCGCGGCGTCGCTCTTGGCCCTTTCGTTCATCATTCAATTGGCGGGCTTGAGCATCGACACCCTGCGGTTCTTCTCCGGCGAGAACGAGCTGGCTGTGGAAGGCTTCTTGAACGACCCTTGGACGTATTTCCGGCCCGGCCGCTCGCAACTGTTGGCGCGGTCGCGTCAAATATGGGAGGTGATGAGCTACGACGGGCCTGCGCCCAAGTCGTTCAGCCCGGCCAAGAAGCCTTCGCTGCCGTTGACCTTCGATCTCACAGCGAAAGAGCCGCTGGAAGCGACGCGCCACCATACACTGAGCACGTTTCGGCCCTGGTGGTGCGCGTATCCCTACCTGGCCGCGGACGAACGTCCGGTCGATTTGCGGTTCGCGCTCAAGTTACTGCTCGCGACGGCCGTCTCCGGGCTAATGCTGCTCGCCTGCGTCGCGTATAGCGGAATTCGTGAGAATTCCGGCGCGGGCAGCAGGCTGCCGCATGTGGGTTTTGTTCTACGCGACCGATCCGGAACGCCCAATTTATAGGAACTCGGCCAGCTTCTGCCCCAGCCACCGCTTTTGCTCGCGCGGAAAAATGTCTCATTCTCGGCCGCGTGAAGTAGAGCTGCGAACGATCTCCAGCGCGCTGGAGATCACCCCCCAGATGGTTCCAGTGGCCTTGCGGATGCCGCCCGCTTGCCGGGCGGAGGTTCACGTTCGCAGTCTACTTGAACCCCCGCGCTTCCAGAATCAATTGCTTCCGCAGCTCGTGCAGCCGCGGCTCCAGGCCGGCGGGGTATTCATGCGGGTTGTCGAACCGCTTGATGCTGTGCGAGAACCGACCTAGCTCGGCGAGCGTCCGCTCGCGCACCGCCGGCAAGTCGGGCTGCTGGTACACCAACCGGCCCTGCCGGAAGATCGGCACCAGCAAATCCGCGTGCCGCGCCTCGCCGGGCACGTGCTTGCGGCGCGTGTCGTCGTGCGGATCGACGATCCACGCCTCGTCGCCGCAGCCAAGTTCCAGGTCGTAAATCAGGTCGCCCAGGCACTCGCCGGCGACCTCGTAACGCCGCACTTGCAAGATGCCCGGCGTCGAGCTCTTGGCCGCTTGCTCCGAGAGCTTGAGGCAGCGCCGCCATGCGCCGCCGGGCCCTCGGACGGCTGAGAGCTTGTAGACGCCGCCCAGGGCCGGCTCGTCGAAGGCCGTCACCAGGTGCGTGCCGACGCCCCACACGCCGATCGTCGCCTGCTGCTGCTTGAGACTGGCGATCAGCCGTTCGTCCAGATCGCCGCTGGCCACGATGAATGTGTCGTTGAGGCCGGCCGCGTCCAGAATCTTGCGGGCTTCGATACTGAGATAGGCCAGGTCGCCGGAATCGAGCCGCACGCCTTCGAGCTTCTGGCCCCGCGAGCGGAGCCAGCGGCCGATCTCCACGGCATGCCGCACGCCCGCCAGTGAGTCGTAGGTATCGACCAGGAACACGCAGTTGTTCGGCATGGCCTCCGCGTAGGCCCGAAAGCTTTCCAGCTCGCTGCCGAACGACATCACCCAACTATGCGCGTGCGTGCCGCGCACGGGGATGCCGAACCAGCGGCCGGCCAGCACGTTCGAGGTCGCGTCGCAGCCGCCGACGTAGGCGGCACGCGCGGCGGCCAGGGCGCCGTCGATGCCCTGCGCCCGGCGCAGCCCGAATTCGAGCACCGGGTCGCCCTGCGCCGCCAGGCACACGCGGGCCGCTTTGGTGGCGATCAGCGACTGAAAGTTGACGAAGTTCAGCAAGGCCGACTCGACAAGCTGCGCCTGCCCGATCGGCCCCTGCACGCGCACCAGCGGCTCGTGCGGAAAGACGATCGTCCCTTCGGGCACGGCATCCACGTCGCAACGGAATTCCCAGTGCCGCAGCTCGTCGAGAAAAGCGGCCGCAAACAGCGGTTGGCCGTCGGTTCCCGTCAGCGAGCCAAGATAGGCCAGATCGTCGTCATCGAACCGCAGGTGCCTGAGCCAATCGATCAGGTACGCCAGGCCGCACGCCACGGTGAAGCCGCCATGAAAGGGATGATGGCGAAACTGATGCTGAAACACGGCCTCGCGGTCGGCCGTGCCCGACTGCCGATAGCCGTAGGCCATCGTCAGCTCATAGAGGTCGGTCAGCAGGGCCAGCGAGGGGCGGTAGAGGCTGGCGAGCGGGTACATTCGATCGATGGCGGCCTCCCTGGCGATCGTAGGTTGCAGATCACACTCGCATTCATCTTAGAATGCTCGCTGGCCGGGGAAAAGGCCGGAGCTCACTCGCGGCCGGCGAGCGCAGCCAGTTCCGCCTCGATTTCGGCCTCGCTCGCATCTTGGAAAGCGGGCAGCGTCTTCATGGCCGCCACCGTGGGCAGAAGCTGACAGTTGATCGGCGCCGGCTCGCCCGGCTTCCTATTGCCGGCAAGCTTCAACAGACCCTGCTCGCCGAGGCGCTGGAACGTGGCAGCCAACTGTCCGGGCGTCTTCGCCAGGCATTTCGCCGCCTTGCCGACGGTCAACAGATAGCTGGCATCGCCCCGGTTGTTTCTATCCCGCGAGCAACCAGGGCGCGGCCAGCGGCAACACAGCCAACCAGGTCGCGGTGGCGATGCCCGTCCAGTGCAGCCAGCCACGTTCGTCCCACCTGCGGTCGGCTTTTGTCACGGGCAAAATCGCTTCCCACGCCGCGAGCGTCGCCGCGCCGAGGGCGGCCGCGGCTGCCAGGCGAGGTGGAGTCAGCAGAGCGAACGATCTCGCCAGAATGCCGTTGGCATCGAATACGGCAAGCAACAAGGGCAAGGCGTCGAGCAACGCGACCGCGCCGAAGAACCACTTCCAACGTGCCGCGAGCCGTCTGCTGAACAGCGGCACGACGAAGGCGCAGGCCGCGGCGGCCTCGACAATTCCCCGCGGATCTTTGACCCATTTCCCCGATGCGCTTTCCGCCAGCGTTTCGACGGTCACGACGGCGCCGAGCACCGCCAGCAGCCATTGCCCCGGCTCGATCGGCCACGGCGCGCCGCGGAACGACCGCGCGAGCGTAATGGCCAGGCCGGCCCAGGCCGCCCCCTCGCCCGCCGCGACCAGCGTCAAAAAAAACGCCCCCATGATGCCCGGCGGACGCTCGGCCAGTGTCCGGGCCACGGCCAGAAACAACGAGCAGCAACCGGTCCACAGCAATAGATGGACGATGCTCAACCGCGGACGGTCGCGCGTGGCAAGCGTTGCCGCCATGCGCGGCCGAGGCGAATCTTGGGTGACGATCCGCACCTCCGACGCATCCGCTTCCCGTTCGTCCATCTTCGCCTCGTGGAAATGGGGAACTACGAACCACGCTTTGACGGCCGCTCTGGATAGCGTACTCGCCCACGCGACGATACGTAACCCTGTCGGCCGCTGGCGTTGTTCGATTCGGCGACGGAAGTACAATCAACCTTGGTGCGCGACAAAGTAGCTGTTTTTCGAACGGAGGGAATATCGGTGGCCAGGAACTTGCCCCATCCGTTGGCCGTCGTGGTGGCAGCCGCTCTACCGCTACCACGAGGCCAAACGGCATATCCCTGACGGAACGATGTTCGCCTTTGCGATGGGCACGAATCCCGAGGCACTGCTCTTTCTCGAGGCCCGCGATGATGCCGACGGGCAATCGTCGTGGTATTTCGGACTGGCGCGGCGCGGATCGTCGGCGGAGATTCACGTTTTGCTCGACGAGAAAGAGGTCTGGTGCGTGCGACCCATGACACGGGTCACACCCCAAGATCCCTTTTGTCATTTTCTCCGCCCCATGACCGGCAACCCGGTTCTGGCGCCACCGTGAACCCAGGGCGTTACCCTCGTTGTTCTACACATCTCGCGCGTCAGCCGCGTAGCGGCGAGATAGTTTAGCCGTGGGCGCAAGCGGCGCAAGCCCACGGTACCGATGCGGTAGATTAGCCAAGCCGCGTAGCGGCGACAGAGGTATCGCACCACGCCCTCTGTCGCCGCTACGCGGCTGCGCGGATCGTTGGCGTCCCTCTACCGTGGGCGCAAGCCTGGCTGGTAATCAGCAAGTACCCGTCGCGCACGACGTAGGTCAGGTCGAGTTGGCCCAACATCAGCCGCAGCAGCGACCGCAGGGTGATGTCTCCCAGGCGGACCGTGATGGGCGTGTCGCTGCCGGCACCGGCGTCGCCGAGGGCCTTGTGGTCGAGTTGGATCTCGATCTTGTGCTTTTGCCTGAGCACATCGACCACACCGCCGAGCGGCTTCTCCGCGAAGTCGACGGTGGTGGCCTGGCCGAGCGCCGCGAGGATCTTGGCTTCGCCCTCGGTAGGCAGCGGCCTGGGGTCGGTCGGTTCGGCCGCGCCGAGGGCCGTCACGAACCAAACGTGGATAGACAGACACAACCAAACGGGGATTGCGACGCGCAGCATAACCGCTCTCCTTCTGTTCGACCAACACACGGAACGTGCCAGACATGGGCCCGCCCGGCGTTGCCTCGACGCCGAACGGCCACGGCGCTTGCGACCTTACCACCGCGGGAGGCCAAAAGCAAGCAACTCGCAGCCCGCGTTGACAACCGAGCACCATCTCATCACCAAGGCCGCCGGCCTGCGGATGCCCGGCCGCGTGGTCGGCGGCGGCGGATTTTTTTCCGCTGAAAAAAGAGTCGATCGCGGCGACCGCCAGGGCGCGACGGAGCGTGCGCATCGCCTCGGCCTGCGCGTCAGGCGACACGTTTGTCGCGTCGACGCATGCGCGCGGCCGGGCCTTCGCCAACCGGATGCAAGACAAAAGCGACACGGGCGTGTCGCTTTTGTTTCGCGCGAGGGACTCATTTGGTCCCGGCCTTCGAGACGGCGCGCCCTGCAAAAGCGACGCGCGCGACGCTTTTGTCGCGCACCCGGGGCCGGTTGTGCGCGAGCGTCTCGACGCTCAAACCACGTGGCCCGTGGCTTGTCGGCGCCGCGCGGACGCGACACGCGTGTCGCTTCGCGCGCAGACCAAGACCGGATGGGGCGAGTGAAACAGATTCCGCGCCCCATTCTAGTTCTTGCTGTTTTTCACGGCCGAAATCGACGATTTTGCGCGGGCCAGGCTGTACCTGCGGAAACGGGCCGGCATTGACGAAGCGGCCGGCAACGCTTAGAGAGACATTCGCGACATCAACCGGCGGACTGTTTTGACCCATCATTCGGAGACCTGTCATGTATTGCAACGATTCCTGCCTGGCTGTTTTTATGATCGCCGCCATCATGATGGTGACGAGTTGCGCCGGGGGCGGGGAAAAGAAAGCAGAACGGTCGGCCGCCGGCCAGGAATCTGCCGTCGATCGAAACCCCGCGCTGCGCGATCCCTCGCTCGCCACCGACCGGGCCCCCGACCGGTTCCGGGCGAGATTCTCGACGACCCAGGGAGACTTCGTCATCGAGGTGACCCGCGATTGGGCGCCCCAGGGGGCCGATCGCTTCTACAATCTGGTCAAGATCGGCTACTTCGACGACGCGGCGTTCTTCCGCAACATCGAGAACTTCATGGTGCAGTTTGGGATCAACGGCGATCCGGCGGTCAACAAAAAGTGGAAGAAATCCAACATCAAAGACGACCCCGTCAAAGAGTCGAACCAGCGGGGCTACGTCACCTTCGCGCAGGGCTCGGCTTTGAACTCGCGCTCGACCCAGGTGTTCATCAACTTTCGCGACAACGGCCGGCTCGACGGCATGCGCTTCGCCCCCTTCGGCCGCGTCGTCGAAGGCATGGACGTCGTCGAGTCGCTGTATAAAGGGTACGGCGAAGGCGCTCCGAACGGCCGCGGCCCCGAACAGGGCCGCATTCAGGAAGAGGGAAACGCCTACCTGAAGCAGGATTTTCCCAGACTCGATTACATCAACAGCGCCAAGATCGTGAACGATCAGTGACGAGCTAGGTCTGTCGCTGGTCGATTGATGGATGGATCGCCGGGCGGTGGCTGGGGCAGAGCTTGGCCGGATCCGGCCCGGTTTAAGGACACGCGCTGCGGCCAAGCGATGCCCCGGCCACCGCCTGCCGTCCATCAATCGACCCATAATCGAGCACTGGCGACGTTTCAAAGCGGCCAGATAATGCTCCCCTCGTAGTCGTATAGCGGCAGCGCCAGCCGCTCAAATTCGGCCAGGAGATGGCTCAGCACTGAATCGGCGTCGGCGGGGTGAATGGCGACGCCCAGAAAGCGATCGTGCGGAACGTGGCCTTGCACATAAACCTCGTCCTGGCATAGTTCCGGCCAGGCATCGCCCATCTGTTCGGGCATCAGCACCGGAAACCGCGGATCGACGAACACGGCGAACCGGCCCGGGTCGCTGATCGTGTAAAGCCACGACTGCGGGCCGAAACGGTGCAGAAAAACAAAGTCCTCGTAAGCCGGCTCGCAATTCAGCACGGTCAAGTTCAAGTCGGAAACGACGGAGCCGTCGTCCGAGCGTGCCGGGGCCAGCAGGCCGGTCCGCAGTATCGCCGCCAGCCGATCGGTCCGCGGCGGGGTCTGTTTGCGCGGATAGCGCGTGGCCACGTGGAACAGATCGCCCTCCTGCCAGAGCTTACGGAGCTTCGCACGTGCGCATGGCTCGCCCGGCGCGTTGGTCCTTGGAGTGGATTGTGGCATTTCGGATGTCCCGGCAAAAGCCTCATGATCGCGGCGGGGGTCTTGCTTGACGACGGGAGTCTTGCTCGTCGTCCAGACGCCCCGTATTCTAGCAGTGAGTTGGTCACGAGGTGTAGGGTGGGACCAGCGAGCTTGCGAGCGCCGGCCCACCACGATTGCCGAAAATGGCGGGCCGGCGCTCGCAAGCTCGCTGGTCCCACCCTACGGCTATTGCTACGACCAACTCACTATTAAGACACTACCCCAGCCTACGCCGCCGCCGACGGCGCAACGCTGCGACGCATACGAATCAAAAGCGCGAATGCGCCCACCACCGCCAGCAGCGTCTTGGCCTGATCGGCGCGGGTACGCCCCAGCCAGGTCTGCCAGTCGGAAGCCGGAGCACGGGTGTCCGAACCGGCGCCGTGTTGTGCCGAGGCATCCCCGGTAGTCGGGCCGGTTCGAGGACGGTTCGCCAGCATGGTTCCAGCAGCTTGCCGGTCGTTCGCACTCAACGTGGCCGAAGCGGTCGATTGAATCGAAATCAGCGCACCGGCCACCGGCGGAGACGCCGCGATCTGCGGAGACGCGGTGACCGTCGGTTCGGCGTCAGACGGTCGGCTGCCGGGAACGACGGAACTCAAGAACCGCCGCACGCGGCCGCAGTAGCTTCCGGTGGTATAGCCGTTTCCCTCGCCCCACAGGACGCCGGCCAGCTCGCCCCGCCCGTTGAAAATGGGTCCGCCCGAATCGCCTTGCCGCGCAATCACTTTTAACTCGACCATTTCGCGCGGCAACCGCGTGTTTGGGGCCAGATAGTTGGTGCAAGGGCCGCTGGCCAGCCGGTAAGGACCTTTGCCGTAGCCGGCGATCGACAGCCGCTCGCCGGGCCGCGGCGCCTCCGTCGCCAGCCGCACCGGCCCGGCATTGGGCCGCCAGATCACCAACGCGGCCAGGTCCCAATCGTGATCGGCCCGCACCACCTGCGCCAACGATCGAAAGCCGTCGGCGAACAACACCGTCGGCGGACTCGCCGACTCGCTGACTACGTGCCAGTTCGTGACCACCAACCCGTGCTCGCCGTTGACATCGACCAGCGTGCCGGAACCATAGGACGTGCTCCCTTTTTCGGGCACGATAATGCGCACGACCGCCGGATGCGGGTGAGTGTTTTCGGTCGGAAGATCGAGGTCGGGGTCGGCCGACATGGCGAAAGAGCGCGTGGCGCGCGGCGGCAAAGCGCCCACGTCGCGAAAGGTATCTGCCTTCAGCGACAGGGCCCACAGGCCCACGAACAAGCCAAGACAAATCAGACCGGGCCGTTTCACCGCGCCCTCCTTTACTTGGCGGGCTTCGGGCGGCGGCTTTCGTTCTTGATGATCTGCCGCAGAAGCTCTTGTCGCAAGCGTTCGAGCTCCGCCTGGCGGTCGCTGGTAGAATTTGTCGCTGACATGGCTTTACGCGGCGATCGGTCGGCCGCCTTCAGGAACTGCTTGTCAATGCGGAAAGTCCGTTCCGCCGAAATACCGATCCTTGAGAACGACGGGCGTCAAACATCCCTTTCGGCCGCTCGGCCACGATATCTGCAACGCGTGACGCTCCACACGCAAAGTTTGCCCAGCTTGAACTATTTCACCAGCGGCCGGAGCATCGACATGAAGTCGTTTTTGGCTTGAATGGCGGGCGGGTTCAGCCGCACCTTGGGCGGCCCCGACTGCGCCTTGTTGCCGGGCGACACCATCGCGATCGTCAGCTCGCCATCGGTAGAATAGCGGTCGCCGCCGCCGTTGCGGCCATCGAGCGTGGCGCCGACGCCGGTCACCTGAAACACTTCGGTCAACTGTCCGGCCTTGCCGAGCGTGTCGATCACATCAAGGCGGAGATCGTCGCCGATTATTTCTTCGTCTGGGCGAAGGTGATCGTCGCATCGCAGAAGCGTTACCGGAAGGAAGATCGCATCGCCTACATCGATCTCTTCGCCGGACCTGGGCGGTACAAGTCTGGCGCGTTATCGACGCCGCTGTTAATTCTCGAGCGAGCATTAGGCGATGCCGACCTTTGCAAGCGGCTGGTTGCTGTCTTCAACGACAAGGATGAACAGTACCCGTTCACGGATTTTAACTGGTGTCCTAGCTAGCCAAGAATCTGTCGTTCGGGTCATTGGGATGGTAAACCCCGTCTTCATCTGCCAAGGAAGGCGTACGGGCTCTGCTTGTCAGAACCCATTGGCTCAGGCCTCGGCATCCATCAGCGACCGCGGCAGGCCGTGGCCGGGCACGTTGGCGTACAGCAGCCAATAGGCCACCGGAATCACGAACAACGTGAACAGCGTCGAGGCGAACAGGCCGAAGATCAACGACCAGGCCAGGCCCGAAAAGATCGGGTCGATGATGATCGGCACGGCGCCCAGCATCGCCGCGCTGGCGGTCAACAGAATCGGCCGCAAACGCACGACGCGGCTTTCCATGATCGCGTCGAACAGCGAGCGGCCGCGGGCCAGCGAAAGGTGAATGAAATCGACCAGGATGATCGAGTCGCGCGTGACGATGCCCGACAGAGCGATCATGCCGATCATGCCCGTGGCCGTGAAATAGACCGGGTCGAGGTAACCGCCCACGTGCTGCGCCTGCAAGGCATTCAACAGCCAGAAACCGGGCATCACGCCCAAGATCGTCAGCGGGATCGCTAGCATGACCACCATGGGGATGGTGAACGAGCCGGTCTGGGCCACGAGCAGAATGTAGATGCCGATCATCGCGGCGCCGAAGGCCAGGCCCAGGTCGCGGAACACGTCGAGCGTGATTTTCCATTCGCCCTCCCCGGCGAAGTCGACCCGGATGCCGGCCGGCAGCGACCATAACAGCCCGCTGCCGTTGGAGAAGAACGTCCGCTCTTCGACCGGCCGGGGCGCTTGGCTCGTGAAAGGCGTGTTGCTAGAACCAGTGCCGGAGACGGAGAGAGGGAGAGAGGGAGGGAGCGAGCGATGCCGAATCTCTCCGTCTCCCCGTCTCCCACTCTCTCCGTCTCGCTGCGCCCCAGCCACCGATGCTTTCGGCAGCGTACCGCGGCGGTCGGCCAGCACGTCCACCACTACGTCGGCGGGCGGGCGGCCCGCCGTTTCGGCGAACACATAGGCCACACGCTGCAGGTTCTTATGGTAAATCATCTGGTCGACGCGGGCCGTCGCCCACCGCCCCAACTCGGCCAGCGGAACGAGCTGGCCGCCGTCGCCCTTGACTTGCAGCCGCGTCAGGTCGGCCGCACTGGTCCGCCGGACAATGGGCAGCAGCAGCTCGATGCGCAACGGGTTGCGTTCCGTGTCGTTGCGAATCACACCCACGGTGCTTCCCGCCAATACCGCGCGCAGCGTTTGGGCGATTTGCTCGGTGCTGACGCCGTTCAGCGCGGCCTTTTCTTTGTCGGTGACGAAGGTCAGCCTGCGCTGGGCCGCCTCGCGGATGTCGTCCACGTCCACCACGTTCGGCTCCTGGCTGAGGCGTGCCCGGACCGTGTCGGCGGCCAAGAGAAGGTCGTCATAGCGATGATCGGGCTGACCGTAAACCTCGGCCACCACGCTGGCCATCACCGGCGGACCGGGCGGCGTTTCCACCAGTTTCAGGCGCGCCTCGTGCCGGTCGGCGACGGTCTGCAGCTCGTTTCGCATCCGCAGGCCGATTGCATGGCTTTGCAGGCCGCGGTTTTTCTTGCCGGCCAGATTGATGCGCAGCTCGGCCACGTTGTCGCCGCGCCGCAAATAGTAGTGCCGCACCAGCCCGTTGAAATCCATGGGCGAGGCCACGCCGACGTAGCTCGTGAAGTCGGCCACTTCGGGCACGCTCCGCAGATACTCTTCGAAATCGCGGACGGCCGCGTCGGACCGTTCCAGCGTCGTGCCTTCGTCGAAGTCGAGCACCAGCAGTAGCTCGTTCTTGTTGTCGAACGGCAGCATCTTGAGCGGCACGCTGCGCGTGGCGGCCAGCCCCATCGCGCCCACCGTCAGCCCGGCGATGACCAACAGAAACGTCCAGGCCACCCGCCGCGAGTGCAACAGCGGCGCCATCAAGGGATAGAAGATTTTGTAGAGCCGCGATTGCTTGACGGCCTGCAGGTCGTGCGCGTCGTGCTCGCCGTGCCCCGGCGTGCCGCCGCCTTCATACTTGTGCCGCAGCGCATGGTAGGCCAGCCAGGGCGTGATCGTGAACGCGACGAGCATCGACATGAGCATCGTCACGGGCACGTTGAGCGCCATCGGACGCATATAAGGCCCCATCATGCCGGTGATGAAAAACATCGGCAGAAAGCTGACGATCACCGCCAGCGTGGCCGTGATCAGCGGCGGCCGGATTTCGGCCACGGCTTCCAGCACGATGCGGCGAGTGGCCTTCTTGCGCAGGGCGAAGTGCCGGGCGATGTTCTCCACGTCGACGATCGGATCGTCCACCAACAGCCCCAGCGACAGGATGAGTGCGAACAGCGTCACGCGGTTGATCGTGAAACCGAACAGCAGATTCACCGCCAGCGTCAGCCCGAACACGACCGGTACGGCCACGGCCACGATCAGCGCCTCGCGCCACCCCAGGCCCAAGCTCAACAGCGCCACCACGATCACGACGGCGACGGCCAGCCCCTCGACCAGCTCGTTCACCTTGTCGTCGGCGGTGAGGCCGTAATTCCTGGTGATGACGAGCTGCATATCGTCGGGCACGATCGTGCGGCGCAGGGTTTCGGCCTCGTCGAGCACGGCTTCAGCGACCCACACGGCGTTGGAGCCTTTTTTCTTGGCGATGGCAATGGTGACGGCCGGCATCGCCTGGCCGCCGGATCCTGCAGTTGGTTCGACCGTTGTGTGGCCAGGCTCTGCCCCAGCCACCAGCGTCGAGGGAAAGTCTTCCTCCCGCGTGAATCCGCGGGCCGGCCCCCAACCGTGCCGCACGTAGCTGGCGACTTCTTCCGGTCCGTCGTCGACTTGGGCGATGTCCTTCAAGAAGACCGGCTCCTGGTTGAACACGCCCACGACGAGATCGCCCAATTGCGCGGCGTCGCTGAAACGCTGGCCGGCGGCGACGTCGATCACGCGATCGCCGGCGCGGAAATCGCCCGCCGTGAGGTGGACGTTGGCGGCGGAAATCGACCGCTGAACGTCGAGCGGCGAGATGCCGTGCCCGGCCAGATCGTCGGGATCGAGCAGCACGCGAACGACCCGCGGTCGGCCGCCGACGACATAGGCCCGCGAAACGTCCTTGGCCCCGGCCAGCCGTTGGGCGATTTCTTCGCCTACGCGGCGCAGCGTCATGTCGTCCGACGTCGGGCTGGCCAGCGTCAGCGTCAAGATCGGCACGTCGTCGATCTCGACCGGCTTGACCACCCAGCCGCTGACGCCGGGCGGCACGATGTCGCGGTTCTCGTCGATCTTCTTGAACAGTTTCACCAGGCTCCGCTCGCGGTCTTCGCCCACGTAAAAGCGGACCGTGACGATCGCCTGGTCTTCGCGGCTCATCGAGTAGACGTATTCCACGCCGTCGATCTGGTAGAGAATCTTTTCCAGCGGCGTGGCGACCAATTGTTCGACTTCGGCCGCGGCGTGTCCGGGAAAGCTCACATAGACGTCGGCCAGGGGCACGATGATTTGCGGATCTTCCTCGCGCGGCGTGACCCCCAGCGCCACCAGGCCCACCACCGTGGCCAGCAGCACCAGGACCAGCGAGAGATTCGAGTCGAGGAAAACCTTCACCACCTTATTGGTGAATTGATGTTCCTGGCCCGCGGCGTGGCCTTCGATCATGAGGCTACCCCACGACCATTTTGGTCCGCCGGCAACACGACTTGCTCGCCTTCACGCAGACCGGAGAGCACCTCGACGTCGTTGTCAAATCGCCGTCCGGTGCGGACCGCGCGCCGCACGGTGCGGCCGCGATCGACGACGCGTACCAACTCGAGCTGCCCGACGTTGCTGACGGCCTGCCGCGGAACGACGAGCACCTCTTCTTGCTCCAGTGGAATCAGCATCCGCGCGAACATTCCGGGGTAGACGCCCTTGGGGCCGGTGCCCGCCACCTTCACCAGAAACGCCCGGCTGGCGGTCCGCGCTTCAGGAACGATCTCGCTGATCTTTCCGCTGTAGCGCCCGCTCAGCCCTTCGATTTCCACGCCGATGTCCTGCCCCACTTCGAGCCGCTGCGCCAACGACTCGCGCACGCTGGCGACGAGCTGCATGCGTTGAGGATCGAACATGGTGAGGAGCACTTGTCCGGGCATGACCAGGTCGCCCACGTCGACCTTTTTGTCGATCACGGTGCCGTCCATCGGCGAGAGGATGGTGGCCCAATCGAGCGTGGCCTGGACTTCGTTGACCGTCTCCTTGGCGCGGCGCAGCTCGGCTTGCAGCGAGGTGAGCGTGGTGGTGATTCTGTCGTACTCCTGGCGACTGACGGCGCCCGTTTTCACCAGGGACCCGTACCGCTGTTCATCGGTGACGGCCTGGTTATAGCCGGCCTCCGCCGAGACGGCCGCCGCTTGCGCCTGTTCGAGCTTGGCGCGCAGGTCGGCGTCGTCGAGCCGGACGAGCACCTCGCCGGCCCGCACGTGCTGTCCGGCCTTGAGGTTGACTTCGACGACGCGCGCCAGCAGCTTCGAGCCGATCGTGGTTTCGTGTACTGCCCGAATCGTTCCCACCGCCGACTCGACGAGCGGCACACGCAGGACGCGGACCGCAACGACCCGGCCTGAAACCTCAGCCGGTTCCGCGGGACCGGGCCGTGGGGCGGCCGCCACTTTGGGTTCGAACTTCCCGGCCAGCCACAGCAAGAGCACCGTCACTCCAGCGGCGAACGCCAGCGCTATCAGGGCGCGGCCTGCTAGATCCATCACACGTCGCCAGCGTTCGGTCAGTCGGGACATTCGCATGAGGGATGAGGGATGAGGGATCAACGGCTGAATTGCGAAAGGCAGTTTCGATGCCAAAGCGAGTTGGGCGGCATTCCGGCCGGGATTACGAAGAAAGCTGACGCTGCGGGCGCGCCAGAATTGTGCGAAAACGCGCGCTTAGCGCGCGGCACGGCCGCGTAGCGTAAGCGTCCTCGCTTGCGCCAGTCGTGGAACGGAGACGATAGGCGATGCCCGGTTCGACGCACCGGGGCATCGCTTGGCCGCCACGCTCTTGAAGGGCGCCAGCCGCTATCAGGCCAAGCTCTGCCCCGGCCACCGGCGCGCTGGCTGAAGAATGCGGCAAATGGCTGGCGAAGGCCGGGCCTCGCGAACCGCTTTTCCTCGCCGGCAAAACGTCTCATTCTCGGCCGCGTGAAGTATCGATCAAGAACAAACTTCGTGAATCACGCGTCCTTGCACGTCGGTCAAGCGAAAGTCGCGGCCGCCGGAACGGAATGTGAGCCGCTCGTGGTCGAGGCCCAAAAGGTGCAAGATCGTGGCGTGCAGGTCGTGAAGGGTGCAGATGTTTTCGACCGCGAACATGCCCAGCTCGTCGGTTGCTCCGTAGACGGTTCCGCCCTTCGTGCCGCCGCCCGCAAGCCAAACGCTGAAGCCTTCGGGATGATGGTCGCGACCGTCGCGGCCGGCCGAGTGCGGCGTGCGGCCGAACTCGCCCGCCCAGACCACCAACGTGTCGTCGAACAGCCCGCGGGCCTTCAGGTCGCGAATCAAGGCGGCGATCGCGCGATCGGTGTCCAAGGCGTTCTTCTCGTGGCCCGCCTTGAGGTTGCCGTGCTGGTCCCAGGTGCCATTCGAGTTGCCGGGCGGACACGTGATCTCGACGAACCGCACGCCCGACTCGATCAGCCGCCGCGCACGCAGGCATTGAATGCCGTACAGCCGCTGGGAAGGAATGTCGGAATCAATACCGTAAAGCCGCTGGGTGGACCGCGTCTCGCGGCCCAGGTCCAGCACGTCGGGCACCAGCGATTGCATGCGATACGCCATCTCGTAGTTTTTGATCGCTGATTCCACCGCGTCGCTGCCGGCCAGCGATTGTGCGAACGCCTGGTCTTCCTCGACCAGCAACGCCAGCTTGGCCCGTTGCAGACGCGCGTCGCGATCGGCCGGTTCGATGTTTTCGATGGGAGTGCCGTCGGCGTTGAGCAGCGTCGCCTGATGGTTGGCGGGCAAAAAACCGCTGGAGAAACTTTCCAGGCCGCCGCAGGGCACCACGCCGAAGCTGAGCACCACGAAACCCGGCAGGTTCTCGTTCTCGCTCCCCAGGCCATAGGTCGTCCAGGAACCCAAGCTCGGCCGCCCGGCGTTGTTCACTCCGGTGTGCAAACGCAGCACGCCGCTGGAGTGGACGGGCAGGTCGGCCTTCATGGAGCGAATCACGGCCAGGTCGTCGGCGCAGGCGGCGATGTGCGGAAAGAGGTCGCTGACGGGCATGCCCGACTCGCCATGGCGGCGAAATACCCAAGGACTTTTCAGCCATTGGCGGTTGCCCGAGGCCGTGGGGTTTTTCGATTCGGTAAACGGCTTGCCGTCGGCCGCGTCGAGCGCCGGTTTGGGATCGAAGGAATCGACGTGCGAGACTCCGCCGTCCATGAAGCAAAAGATGACCCGCTTGGCCCGCGGCGCGAAGTGCGGCCCCGTCGGGCTCGCTGCCGGCGCGGCTGCGGCATTGCCGTGCGATAAACCGGCCAGCGCCAACAGACCGAAGCCGTTTGCGGCGGCGGCGAGCGCTTCGCGCCGATTGAGCGCGGCGGGGCGGCGGCCGGGGCAGCGAGAGGGCGAACAACGAGTGCGGTCGATCATCCTTACATGCCTACACTCTATGCCACCGCAAAGCAAGGATTGCCGCGCGGCCATCCTTGACAAGTTTGGGCCGTCGGCCTACAAAAAGGCAAGGCTTCGGCGTGGCGAACCGTCGAAGGCCCAACGTCGCCGGCGGTTCCATCAGCGACGCGACTAAGCTCCTCAGCACCAGACCAAACGGCGCAGAGATCGGTTTTCGATTTCCATTTCATTGCTTGAGGGTCGGATCCTATGAAGCTTCGCAGAACAGCGTTTACGCTTGTCGAGTTATTGGTCGTCATCGCGATCATTGGCATTTTGATCGCGCTGTTGTTGCCGGCCGTGCAGGCCGCCCGTGAGGCGGCCCGCCGCAGTCAGTGCAACAACAATCAGAAGCAAATCGCGCTGGGGTTGTTGAACTACCACGATGTTCATAGCCAGTTTCCGCCCAGATCCATGGGAACGACGGGCTTTATGGGCAATGTCCCGAAGGGTGGCAAGGTTTGCGGCAACGGCAACGCCGCCCATTGCAACGAAAATCGTCTTAGTACCCGCGTCTTTCTGCTTCCTTATATCGAGCAGCAAGCGCTTTGGGACAACATTCGCGGTGCCGGCATACCAGGCTTCCTGCCCCAGGGGCCGGTTCCTTGGCACACCGGCTATGCGCCCTGGCTGGAAACGATTCCCGCCTATGTTTGCCCGTCGGAAACGTTTAACATGTCGCAGAACCTTTACCCAGTGGCCCGCTCGAACTATCACTTCAGCGTTGGCGACACCCTGAGCACCAATTTGAACACGAACGGGGGAACGATTCGCGGCATGTTCGGGCGCGCGATAAAGTGCTCGTTGGCCAACGTCCTGGACGGCACCAGCAACACGGCGATGGTGGCCGAACGTTGCTTCACTTATTTCACCAAGTCTAAGAGCTTTCTGGACAAATATCCCGTCAAGAGCGGCCTCTATGCGGTGACGAACGCTGCCATACCTGCCAACTGTCTCGCTCAGGCGGCGGGCATGTATTACCACCCGGGCACCGCCTTTGCCGCCTGCTGCAATATCACCTGGGGAAGCAATCGTTGGCCCGACGGCGACCCGCCCTACTCTTCGTTCTCGACAATTTTACCGCCCAACAGCCCCAATTGCGTGATCAACGGGGCCAACGACGGCGACCACCCGATGATCAGCAGCGTGTCGAGCAATCATCCGGGCGGCGCCTTGGTGGCCATGGCGGACGGTTCGGTGAGGTTCGTCAACGAAGGCATCGACTGCGGCATGTTGACCGTCACGGAGGTGACTTCAGGCCCCAGTCCCTACGGAGTCTGGGGCTCCTTGGGATCGAAAGACGGCGGCGAGGGAAGAACGGACACGCAGCAGTTCTGATCGGTCTAACCGATCAAAATCGGCATCGCGATGCCGGCCAGGTCACCAGCGCCGCTCCGGCGGCGCAGATGGCCGGCGCGACCAGATCGGCCCGATGGAAGGCCATCGCCCAGGTCACAAGCACCGCCGCGCACGCAAGCGCAGCGGTCGTCAACTTTGCCGCGGCCCCGCGCACACGCTCAACGGCCCGTTGATCGTGATGCGCCAGGGTTGCCTGGCAGCCTCCGCCCGTGGGCAATCTGAGAATGCGGCCCGCATGCCGGAGCTTCTCTTCCAGCTCCCAGCCGTCGAACGTTTCCAAAAGAGTCAAGGGCGACATACCAGGCGGCGTGGATTTCGAGGTAGGGTGGGACCAGCGAGCTTGCGAGCGCCGGCCCACCATCGTAGGGCGTCATGACGACACAGCATGTTGCATTCGGCAGAACGGTGCCCTCGACTGTAGCGAATCTCGTGGCACGATCGGCAGCCGCCTTATCATCGCTACGAACTGCCGTAACGTGCCGGCTTGCAACGACCGCGCAAGTCAGCCTGTTTGCAAGTTGCCGCCCCGCGCTCTACGTTTGCAAGCCTGACCTAGGTATCGCAGAGATTCTGTACCCTCCGCTTCACCCGGACCACGACTATGTCCCAGACCGCCGTCGCCGCCGAGCTTGACCTGACGAAGTTGCTTGCCGGAGCGCAGCTTCCCGCCCTGCCCCAAAGCGCCATCCAACTGCTGGAGCTGTCGAACGACGAGCGTAACGGCCCGACGCAGTTCGCGGTGCCCATCGAGGCCGATCCAGGGCTGGCCGGTCAGGTGTTGAAATTCGTCAACTCGGCCTATTTCGGCTTCGCTCGCGAGATTTCGAGCGTCAAGCTGGCGATCACGCTGGTGGGCATGCGCACGATCAAGAACTTTACGCTGTGGAGCGCGGTCTTCAGCCTGATGCCGAACCCCAAGTGCGGCATGTTCGACCTGCGCAGCTTGTGGCAAGACTCGCTGCGCCGGGCGTTGTTCGCTCGAAGCTTCGCCCGGATGCTCGGCATGCGTGAGGCGGAAGAGCCGTTCGCGGCGGCCTTGCTGCAAGACATGGCGGTGCCGCTCTTGGCCAGGGAGCTTTCCGCGGAATATGCCGAGCTGTTGGCCGACCGGCAGCAAGGCAAGCTGCGATTGTCGCAACTCGAACGCGAACGGTTCGGCTGGACCCACGCCCATGCCGCCGCTCAAATGGCCCGGCAGTGGAACCTGCCCGAAGAGTTTGCCACGCTCATCGAGCGTCATACCGAGTTGGACACGCTGTTGTCGGGCGAAAATGTGCCGCCGGGCGACCTGGCCGTGGCGCTCTCGTCGTTGCTGCCGGCGGCGAGCGACGACACTTGGTGCGAAGTGGGGCAATTCGACGTTTGTTACCAACGGTTCTGCCCCGTCGGCGGGCCACGGGCGGTCGAATTTTTGCGGACGATCGACGCGGAGTTCGTGGCCTTCGCCCCGGTGCTCAAAATCACGGCTCCCGCCCAATCGCTCGAAATGCGGTACGCCGACACGGTCACGTCGTAAGGTGGCACTGGCAAACTTGCGAGCGCCTGGACATCGATTTGAGGCGTCAGGTTTCAGGCATCAGGCATCAGGACAAGCAACCTGACGCCTAACGATGGTGGGCCGGCGCTCGCAAGCTGGCTCACTCCCACCCGACGCCCGGCGCTTTGGCGGCGGGGGGCATTTGAGCAAACGCTGACGGCGCATAGAATAGCGGTAAAGAGCATGCCCGTCCGAGGCCGTGATTGATGAGGGAGGGAGCGAACCGTGTCGGGAAGCAACCGCACCCGCGTGCAGCGGGTTCTACGAGAGGTCGAAGGGTATTTGGAGCTTGGCATGCCCCAGACCGCCCTCGATCTGCTCTCGCGGCTGGACGACCCCGGCACGTTCCGCGGCCAGAAGCTCTACCTGACCGGCGAGGCCTTGCGGGCCTTGCAGCGGCACGCCGAAGCGATCGCCGCGCTCGAACAGGCCGCCGACCTGCTGCCGAGCAAGCTCGACATCTGGCTGGCGCTGGGCTGGTGCCGCAAACGCACCGGGCGGCTCGATCTGGCCATCGGCGCGTTGGAGCGGGCGGAGGAAGTCAGCCCGGAAGAAGCCGTCGTGCATTACAACCTGGCCTGCTATTGGAGCCTGGCCGGCAAAAAGCAGCGGGCATTGGCCTACCTTTCACGGGCCATCGCGCTCGATTCGAACTACCGAGACATGATCGTCGATGAGCGCGATTTCGACCCCATCCGCTCCGATCCCGAGTTTCGGGCGTTGACGCAGATCATCGTCTAGCCGATCACGGGCCCTCACTCAACGCGCTTGCCGAAATGAAAGCGCAGGCGGTCGATCGCCCGCCGCACCTCAGCCTCGACTTCGCTCTCGGTCAACCTCTCCGCTTCGACCAGAACCGCGGCCAGTTCGCGCAACGTGGCGCGGCTCAATCGCGGGTCGTAGAGCAGCATCAGCCGACGTTCGACCAGGTCGTCGAGCCGACGCACCCATTCGTGATCGATCACCCAGCGGACAAATCGCCGCGGCAAATCGGTGCCCGAAACGCAATCCCGGCCGTTTGCGGCGCACTCGGCCAGAATCGTGGCGGCCTCGGCGCCGCAAAGCTCCCAGACCGTGCGGACCTGCTCGACGGTGAAGCCCGTCTCCTCCGCCACGCGGCGCCATCGACGTTCCCTCAGTGTGCGATCTGCCGAATAACCTTCCGCGCCGGGCAAGGGCCTTTCGCGGCTGGTTTGCGGCGGCGGCCCAAGACCAAGCCGGTCCCGGACCGCCACCACCGACGATTCAGCCAGCGAGCGACAGGTGGTCAGCTTGCCGCCGATCACCGAAAAGACGGGCACGGCCCCGCCGGTGTGTTCTTCCAGCCAATGCCGGCGCGTGATGACCGCCGTGGTCGTCTCGTCGACCCGCGGCAGTGGGCGGACGCCGCTATAGTACATGTCGATGTCCGATCGTGTCAGGCCGGCCGAGGGCAGCACCTCATTCGCGGCGGCGAGCAGATACGCCAATTCGTCTTCGCTCGCTGTGGCCTCGGCCGGGTCTGCGGAGAACGGCACATCCGTCGTGCCAACCAGCACCGAGCGGCCGAACGGCAGGATGAACACCGGCCGGCCATCGGCGGCTTCGGCATAGATGCCGACGTCGCCGAGCGCCTCGCGCAGCGCGGTATTCGCAGTGACAAAGTGGCTCCCCTTCGTTCCGCCCATCAGGGTCTTGGAAGGCACGTGAAGTTGCCGCAGCGTGCGATCGACCCAGGCGCCGGTGGCATTGACGATGGCCGCCGGCTCGACCGAAATGACGGCCGCCTCGGCTCCCTGCGGACGAATGCTCGCCGTCGTGCCGTTCAGGCCCGCCTGGTGATAGGTCAGCAATTGAAACGAAACGCCCCGCTCGGCGGCGATGCGCCGAGCGTCGTCGAAGAGCGCCACGACGAACCTCTCCGGATACCGAATCTGCGCGTCGTAATAGCTGCACAGCCAGGGATACTTCCGCCGATCGACCGGCGGAGCGTCGGGAGCCTGCGGCGAGACCACTTCATGCCGGGGAAGCGTGGAATCGCGGGCGTACCAATCGTAGAGCCGCAGTCCGGCCCGCACGAGCCACAGTCCGCGGCGCGGCGCCGACGTTGCTGCCGCTCGCCGCAGCTTGAGAAACCTTAGCGCCGACTCGATCACGCCGCCGAAACGATTGCTGACGGGAATGAACAGCCGCAACGGCTTGACGAACTGCGGGGCCAGCCGCAACAGTCGGGCACGTTCGGCCAGCGACTCGCGCACCAGGTCGAATTCGCCGTATTCCAGATAGCGGAGTCCGCCGTGGATCAGCCGTGAGGAGTAAGCCGTGGCGCCGCACGCCAGGTCGCCGGTATCGACCACGATGGTCGACGTGCCCGACAGTGCGAACTCGCGGGCCAGCGCCGCGCCGTTGATGCCGGCTCCCAGGATGAGCACGAGCGAATCGTGCGGCGGATCGAGCGACGTGTCATGGTCTGGCATCGTCCCTATTGTAGCGATGCCGCTTGGGGCGCGACGTCTTTTTGCCGTGCCCGCTTTTTCGGCTGAACGAGGCGACCTCGACGGGCGACGACGGCTCGGCTTATACTTTCGGTTACGAAGTACACTGCCAATTCCGACAAACCCATGCCTCATGAAGACATCCGCATCGGCACGCTGGTCAAGGCCGACCGCAATCCGATCGGTTACATCCGCCAAATCCTGCCCCACGGCTTCGAGAGCTTTCAACTTACCTTCCCCAGCGTGCTGGAAGGGCCCGATCTCGGGCAACTTGCCGAACAAGTGCGCCGCCTGCTCGACGAACAAGGCACGGCCGTCGTCAGCTCGCTGGGCATCTACGGAAACCCGTTGGTCGACGGGCGCGTGGCCGAGGGGTTCGCCGCCTTGATCGACGCCGCCGGGTCGTTTGGCTGCCGGTTGGTGTGCGGCTTTACCGGGCGAATCGTCGGTCGGCCGGTGCCCGAATCGCTGCCGAAATTCCGCGAAGTCTTCACGCCCTTGGCCAAGCGGGCTGAAGATCGCGGCGTGCGGATCGCCTTCGAGAACTGCGACATGCACGGCACCTGGGAAACGGGCGACTGGAACATCGCCCACGCCCCCAGCGCCTGGGAGATGATGTTTCACGAGGTGCCCAGCGACGCGATTGGACTCGAATGGGAACCGTGCCACCAGATGGTGAGCCTCATCGACCCGCTGCCGCAACTCCGCAATTGGGTGCATAAAGTGTTTCACCTGCATGGAAAAGATGCCAACGTACTCTGGGACGTGGTCCGCACCGACGGGATTCGCGGCGGCAAGCCGTATGTCTATCATCGCACGCCGGGCTTCGGCGACACCAACTGGTCCGACGTGATCACCATCTTGCGGCAAGCGGGCTTTCGCGGTTCGATCGATATCGAAGGCTGGCACGATCCGGTCTATCGGGACGAGTTGGAAATGACCGGGCAGGTCCGTGCCTTGCGGTATCTGAAAGAATGTCGCGGCGGCCAGTTCGTGCCGAATCCCTCGTAGCCCGCT
Source organism: Pirellulales bacterium (assembly GCA_035533075.1). Lineage (NCBI taxonomy): Bacteria > Pseudomonadati > Planctomycetota > Planctomycetia > Pirellulales > Pirellulales bacterium. Next base: position 41,762 of record DATLUO010000114.1, read on the forward strand.
TGTTCCGCAAGCGGAGGGGCGATGCTGACCGTTGACGTCTTCCCGAAGGAAGACGCCCGAATTTGTCGAGAGCCGTTCCGCTCACGGAGTGCCCGGGCTACGTAGCCCGCTATGGCGGCAGCGGCTGCGCGCTGAAGAGATAGGCCAACAGATCGCGCAGCTCCTGCTCGGTCTTGACGAGTCCCGAGGGCATCGGCGAGATGGTGCTGTGGGCGCGCTGTTCGATGTCGGCTTTCGCGACGGTGGCGCGTTTGGCGTCGGGCAACAACAGCTCCAATTGCTCGTCGGTGTCGTTGACCACCAGGCCGCTCAGCGTGCGGCCGTCGGCCAGGGCCAAGGTTGTGCCGCGAAAAGGATCGGCCACCTGCTTGCTGGGCAGCAGGACCGACTCGACCACGTAGGCCGTGTTAAAGCGGCGGCGGAGGCCGGCCAGGTTTGGCGCTCCGCCGCCCGGCTGCTCGAGTGTGACGCCGTGACACTTTGTGCAGCCGAGCGAACCGAACAAGGCCCGGCCTCGCTGCGCGTCACCCTCGCTGACCGCATTGCTCCAGTCGGCCGAAAGCAGTTCCGCCGGCACCTGGTCGCCGCCCGTGGCGGCTTGCTTCAGCCGCTCGGCCAACAGCCCAAAATCGACCTTCTCAGGCACGCCCGCCACGACGCCCTTGGCCGCGCGGAATCGCACCGTGATGTCGTTCATCGACGGCCGATCGACGCGTATCAAGACGTCGTTGCTTCCCGGTTGCAACTCGAACGCAGCGCCGTGTGAGGCGATGGCGACCGCTTGGCCGTTATGCCATACCGCGGCCGGGCCGCCGTCGGCAAGCTCGACGACGGCGGGTTGCCGCGCCGTGCTTTGGAGCTGGAAACAGAGATACAGCCGGCTTGACGGCTGGTCGCTGGAAAAGCTGCTGGTGAACCGTCCCTCGACCGGTTCCACCTGCTTCCATCCAAGACGCTCTGCTCCGGCCGGATACGTTGCCGACAAATCGATCGGCCCGCGATCGGGCGGCGCGGCCTTTTCCAAAAAGAACGACTCGTCGCCCGTCGGCCCCAGCAGCCAGGCCCGCTCGACCTTACGCGCGGCATACGTCGCCGCCTGACTTGCCAGCAGGCGACGGCGCGCTTCTGCGATTTGAGGCCCGGTAGCGGGATCGTTCAGCAAACTCAGGAAAAAAGCCGACTGTTCCACGACGTCGCTGTTTGAGTCGCCGAGAGCAGCCGTGAGCAGATCGAACAGCCGCCGCTCGTCGTCCGTATGCGGCGCCGACTTCCACCACTCGGCCGTCGTAAAGCTGCCGACGCGCCCCAGGGCCCGCAAATCGACCGGCTTCTCGGCGTCGGCGAAAGTGAGTCTGAAGGAGGCGTTGCCCGAGTTATAAGACAGCGGCAAACCTTCCGGCGGAGCATAATCCGATGGTGGAACGGTCAAACGGAAGCCGGCGGCAAGGATTGCGGTGCGCCGATCGGCAGCATCGTCCGACCGCGCCAAGCCGGCCAGTTCTTCATACGTGGCGCGCCGGGCAAGGAGCTTGGCCGCCGTCTGCCGCAAGTACGTGTCATCGCCGGCCGCCAACCGGGCAATGACGCCGACGGGCAAATCGCCGTCGCGATCGAACAACGCGACCAGTGCGGCAAGCTGCACGGACGGCTCGGCATCGTCCAGGGCGGCGGTAAACAACTCATCCGGCGCCTCGAGCCGACGGTATTCAGCCAGTGCGCGAAGCGCCTGCCGCCGCAATTCGGCATCGCTGTTTTTCGCCAAACCGATCAGCAAGCGGCGGGCGTCGGCCGGGCCGCTGGCGGCGGCCAGCCAGGGAAGATGATATTTGGCCGTGCCCGATGGGTCGATGTGTGCCAGCCGCGCCGCGGCTTCGTCGAGCAGGTCGCCGCCGCGGCGAAGCAATTCCTGGTGAGCGGCCGCGCGCCGTTGCCACAGCCCGTGCGAGAGCTCTTGCCACAGCCTTTCGGCCGAGACGCGGCCGACGTCGATGGGCTGCCACTGGCGGTCGGTTTCTCTGGAATTGGTGACCATCACGAGGTCGCTGTAGCAATGGGGCGACCCGACGTTGCCGCCCAGGTAAAGCTCGGTGACGAAGAACCGGCCATCCGGGCCGATCGCCGTCGCCACGGGCCGGGCAAAGCCGCGACCCAGCGTATAGTTGTCTTCTCGCGTCGAAAAGCTCGCGCCGCGGGGAACCAAGGGGCAATTCTGCACCGTCATCTGGTCCCAGCGCGCCATCAAGAGGGATCCACCGTAGCCCGCTTGCTCCGCAAGCGGAACCGAGGTTGCCGAGCGGGACGGTGGTTCGTGAGGGAAAGCGTCATCGACGGGAGCGCCCTTCCGCTCACGGAGTGAGCGGGCTACGTGGCCGTCACGCCACACCAATCCGCAGGGCACGCCGCGTCCCATCGTCGCCGTGAGCGGCTCGACGAGGTCGTATCGCCATGGGCTTTTGGAAGCCATCCAGCCGCGCGGCCAGGCGAAGTCGATGTGCGGCGTCACGTGCAACAGCCGGGCAGGCGCATAGAGATCGGCCCGGCTCTCGTGGTCGTTGTCGTTGGTAAACAGATCCCAGCGCGGGCTGAACGCCAGGCCGACCGGTCCGCGCAGGCCGCCGGCCACCACCTGAACGCGGCTGCCATCGGGCCGCATCCGCAGCACGGCACCCACGCCGGTGTAGGGTACGCGCTCGCCGTTCGGTCCGCAGTAAAGCGTCCAATGCCCCCAATGATCGGGCCGGTTCCAGTCGCCATAGTTCAACAGCGGGTCGCCGTGCGTCAGGTAAAGATCGCCTTCCGGCCCCCAGGCCAGGCAATGAAAGCTGACGTGCAGATCGAGCGGCAGCCCCCATAGGATGCGCCGAGGGTTGACGCCCAGCTCGACGCGCCCGCGCGGCAAAAGATAAAGGGCGTTGTCGGCCAGCACATACAGGTCGTCGCCGCGGAATTCGACGTCCATGACAATCGAATCCGGCGGCAGACGGCAAACTTGCTGCCGCAGCAAAAAGCCGCCCGGCGCGGGTTCGAAAAGATACACGGCCTCGCGCGCGCCGACGAACACACGCCCGGCACTGTCGACTTTGACGCCCAGGTAGGCGTCGTCGCGAGAGCGGTCGACGACCTGGCTGCGTGAGAAGGCGTCGGCCGGCAGCAGGTTCGGGCCCGGCGGTGGAACCAGACCCTGCTCGCGTGTCTCGCCGGCGACTTGCCGGGCGATGTTTTTCAGCTTGGAACGGTCGAGCGTGTCGCCCGATGGTTCCGTAAAGACCCACAGCCCAACCGTCTGCTCGTCCGCTTGCGGCGGCCCATCGCCACGATGCGGTCGCTCGCGAACGCCGCGACTCAATCGCACGTGGGCGATTTCGCCGTTGCAGCCGAGGCCGCCTTCCACAAGCCGGCCGAGGGCCAAACTACCGGGCACGGCCGCTTTGCCCGTCGCTTCCATCGCCTGGTCGGCCACGACCTCGCCATCGACGAGCAACCGCACGCGCGCCGGCTCGTAGAGCATGGCCACGCCGTGCCACTCGCCGTCGCAGACATCTCTGGACGAGCGGACGTGGTCGGGCTTCATGCCGGGCAGATAGGCGGTGAGCGTGCCGCTACCCGCCATCGAAAACAGCTCCCAGTGTGCGCCCGACTGCTTGGTGTCGTTGGCCACGAGAATGTTGTAGTTGTCGCGCGCGGTCAGCCTGGCCCGACATTCGACGCTCAACGGCGGCTGCCGGTAATCGGCCCTGCCTTCAGCGATTCGGCCGAGAAACTGCCCGGCTGGCATGGCGGGAAGCTCGCCCACGGTCGTGCGGGGCGTTGGTTTTTCGCGGCGGGGAGATTGGTACTGCAGTTGAGCGACGAGCCAATCGAGGCCGTCGAGGTTGTCACGCAGCCGTTCTTCGGCGTCATCCTGGGTGTGGCCGAGGATTCCGATGGGGCCGCGGTAGCCACTGGCGCAAATCGTGCGCAGCAGCGGCAGGTCGATCGCGCCTTGCCCGAGCGGCAGGATCTTTCTGCCGACGTGGTCGCCCTCGCGGTCCATGCCGTTGAGATTGAGTGCCAGCAAATGCGGCAGCATCTTCTCGAGCAGGGTCACGAAGCGGTCGAGATGATCGTGGCCGTGGTGCAGGTTATAGACGATGCCGACGTTCGGCATTCCGAGCCGCTGGACGACGGCCAGCTCATTCTCCGGTTCGCCGAACCAGCCGCCGTGGTTATAAAGGGCGACTTTGCAGCCGAGCTTGGCGGCTTCGTCGGCGATCGGCTTGATCGTCGCGGCGGCCGCGGCGAGCTTCGCGGCCTGATCGCCCTGGGGCGCCGGGTCGCCCATCGTCACCCAGAGCTGGGTGTGAATGTTGTGGCGGCGCAGGGCTTCGAGAATCGTCCTGGCCTCGTCGTTGAGCGCGGCGGGAAACCAAACGGCGTCGAGCGAAATGTGGTGTTCCTTGAGCGCCGCGATCTCGCGCTCGAAGGTCGGAAGTTGTTCGGCCCGCCAGTCATAGGCGAACCGTTCGAAACCGAGTCGCTCGAGCATGGCCGCGCGTTCTTCCGGCGTGCGCTTCGCCCGATCGAACGGCACGATGCACCAGGCGACCAGGTTGTTTCGCGAGAAAAGTTCCGAGCAATTGTCCGCGGCGGCGGCCTGAGTTTGCATTCCGGCGAGCAGGGCCAGAACGGACAGGAACGGCAGGGACAGTCCAGGTGCGATGCGAAGAAGTGTCGCCATGAAAGAAACTGTGGGGGAAGGAATCAGGGGCAATGTTGTTCATTATTGTACACGAATACGCGGACCGCCCTATCGCTCGACAATCTTATTCCCGAACAGGAGTTTGTCGACTTCGACCAGCCGAAACTCGCGCCGCCTGGCGATGCTGTCGTCGACCAGCCGCATCAGGGCCGCGGCCTCGATGAAGGCCACGCTGCGGACCGGCGTGCCGGTCATGAAGCCGGCCAGCTTGTCGAGATCGTCCGGGCGAAAGCCGTGACCGATCACGGCGAAATAGACGCGTTCGATGCCCGACAGGGCCAGCTCGCGAGCGTGCCGCGTGGCGTATTCGCAGAACTGGCGGTCGTCGGTGCCCAACGTGTATCCGCGCCGCCGGACCTTGGCGTCGATGATCACGGCGAACCGCTCGACGGCGGCGACGGCCAGACAATCGGCCGTTCGCCCGCAGCCCTGGCCCAGTTCTCGCACCTCGAAGCCCAGGCAGCGAAAGGCCTCGGCACAGCGCTGCTCGAACCGCGTCGAAACCGGCATGGTCGTTTTGCCGCCGTCGCCGGCAACGCCCTCCGCCGCAACGCCCTCCGCGGCTCCGTCGGCGGCGTCTGCGGTCGGCACGGCGGGACCATGCAGTCCGCGGGCAAGCTGCTCCAAATCCCACAGCGTGGCGGGCAAATGGGGAAATCGCTGCGCCGCGGGAGGTCTGCAGGCGGCCTCGCTTGGGCCGTGCGATGCCGGCCCGCTGGCCGCGGGCGTATCGTCGCCGCCGCGGTCCTCGCCGTCTGCCGCGTTGCGGCCGCGCACCCACAGCCGGTCTTGCCGCTCGGCGATGCGCGTGGCGATGGTCAAGAACCGCGGGTCGCCGTTTTGCTCGCGGACGGTCTGTTCGGCGATCGTCGTGACCGGCGCCTGGTCGCCGGCCAGCCCGCTTCTTCGCCGCGCCGAGCGCTCTTTCGACGTCCGCCGATCTTGCCGGCTGCGATCGAAGCTT